>JBAVTY010000299.1:0-37868 GCA_049696495.1 Candidatus Nitrosopolaris sp. | reverse complement strand
AGAACAACCATAACCATGTGTCATAAGAATAACTACTTTCTTACAGCTTGATATTATCATAGCCAATGAACCATCTTGTAAAAGTAGATAGACATGGTTTAATCAGGAAAACGCAAACAGTCAGCTACATTATGCCGAAAGTACCGATATGGCATTATGAGATATATGGTAAACCCGGGTGTAAGGTTCAGTTCGACGAATCAATTAAATGCTAGGATTGTTAGAGCAAAATTAAGGTATATGCGCAGTGAACGTAAAGGATTACGTTGAAGTTTCAAAGCCACGCATAGTAGTAGTTTTAGTGATCACAGCTGTTACTTCTTTATTAGCCGGTAGCAGGTTCGATGGTACACCAGGATGGCACGTAACCGCATGGCAATTGGGCTTTCTGGCCTTGACAGGCGCTCTATCGTCGATGGGCTCCAGTGCTATTAACCACTATTATGATAGAGATATCGATAAAATAATGTCTAGAACATCTAACAGACCAATTCCCGCTGGCCGGTTGAGTACCAGGAATGTTTTAGCTTATGGTTTGAGTATGTGCATTCTATCGGTCATTTTGGCGTGGTTTACATTGAACCCAGTTGCGGCTAGCATGATTGCTATCGGGATATTTTTTTATGTTATCGTTTATACTGCTTGGCTTAAACGTGACAACGCGGCAAATATTGTAATAGGCGGATTTGCAGGTAGCGCAGCATCGATGGCCGGTTGGGCCGCCGCCATAGGAACAATTAATTTGCTTGGATTTCTTGTCGGCTTGTTAGTGTTTGTGTGGACCCCGTCTCATTTCTGGTGTTTGGCAATAAAGAAACGAGAGGAATATGCAAGTGCACGGGTCCCTATGCTTCCTGTTCTAATTGGGAATGAGAAAACCTCTATCTATATTTTCGCAAATACTGCTATATTATTACCGTATTCTCTCGCGCTTTATTTTTTCGGCTTGGGCCTTGTATATACTATAATTGCTGCCATCTCAGGTTCGTTAATGTTAGTTTATCATTATAAACTCACAAAAAACCCTACTCCAGATTTTGCGTGGAGGGCATATAAGGTGACAGCACCATACCTTATCATAATATTTGTTGGGTTGGCATTTGACTCTCTGTTCTATTACAGACTATGAATGTAGCCCTCTGTCTTCTAAACAGGATTGGGATCCACCAATCCTGCCTCTATCCGACGTTTATCTTTGGTAACCCACGAGACTCTCACAAGCCCATATATTTCTAGGTCAAGCAAAGCTTTATTTAAATCGGCTTCAGTGATGGGTACTTCATCCTTGGTCAAAACATTGATTAAATCATAATCAGTCATGTTACCTGCCTGCTTTATTTTCTCGTAAATTAGATTACGCAAAGGGTAATTCATAATTTTGCCGCAATATTTAGTGACGGTTAACGACATATTAAATTATACGATATCATATCGATATCTCGATGGCATAGATCTTGCTCCTAGCCGTAGAATGTTTTGTCAATCTGTTTGGGAATCGAATACGTAATACTCTTCTTCATTGACTCGTACCAGTCATCAACATCTTTAGTTATCGATGGCTTTACAAGACGTAAAGCGCTACCAAAGTCGTGGTTAGTGATGATATCTGATTTTCTTCTCATTGCATTCACGGCTGCTTCTCTACAAAGTGCGCCAAGGTCGGCGCCGCTAAAACCCTTTGTAGATTGAGATATAGTTTCCAAGCTAATTTCATTTGCAAGCGGCATCGAAACAGTCAAAATTCTCATTATTTCGAATCGTGCCTTCTCGTCTGGTGCGCCAATGAACAGGATTAAGTCTAATCTTCCAGGTCGGAGTAGAGACGTGTCTATTAGATCGGGTCTATTTGTGATTCCGATTACTACGACGCCTGCACTACCTGAATCATCCATCTCTGTCAGAAGCTGAGACAAGACTCTTTCGTTACCAGATAGATCATCGACCCCGCGTGGTCTAGCGAGAGAATCCATCTCATCAAAAACTACGACACATGGAGAAGAAGCTTTTGCCTTCTTAAAGATTTCTCGAACTGCTTTTTCTGATTCTCCAACCCACTTGGACAATACCTCAGGCCCCCTTACCATTATTATGTTTGCGCTGCTCTCTGTTGCCAAGGCCCTTGCAATTAGGCTTTTACCGCAGCCTGGAGCGCCAAATAATAAGGCCCCCCTCGGAGGTTTGACGCCCATTTTGACGAAACTTTCAGGTTCCTTAATAGCAGTAATTAGGTTATTATACAAACTACGTTTCGCGTCATGAAGTCCACCGACATCATCCCATTGAACAGCCGCCGCCTCGACATAAAATTCTCTCATCGCTGTTGGAATGATTTCCTTCATCCCGTCTTTGAAATCCTTATTCTTGATATCCATTATCTCTAACGTGCTCGGAGAGACTTTGGCTTCTTCCAAGTCAATCTCTGGTAAGTAGCGCCTTAAAGCTTTCATGGCAGCTTCTCTGCATAGGGATTTTATATCCGCACCAGTATATCCATGAAGGTCCTTTGCCAGAGCCGGAAGGTCGATATCGTGTGCAAGTGGCATTCCTCTTGTGTGAATTTGAAGTATTTCGAGTCTTCCTTCTGCATTTGGGACACCGACTTCGATCTCTCTGTCAAATCTGCCAGGGCGCCTCAAGGCAGGATCTATGCTTTCGGGTCTATTTGTCGCACCTAATACTATTACATTACCACGTTCCGACATGCCATCCATTAGGGCAAGCAATTGTGCTACAACTCTTTTCTCAACGTCGCCAAATGCTTCCTCTCTCTTTGGAGCGATGGCGTCGATTTCATCGATGAAGACTATACTAGGTGACGCATCTCTTGCTTCTTTAAATATGTCTCGTAGCCTAGCTTCAGTTTCACCGTAGTATTTGTTCACAATTTCTGGCCCATTAATAATAAAGAAATTAGCTTCTGATTCCGAAGCCAATGCTTTAGCAATCAGAGTTTTTCCACAGCCTGGAGAACCGTACATCAGTATTCCGTTATGAGGTTCAATACCAAGTCTTGCAAATATCTCAGGCTGTCGCAAAGGTAATTCAACAATTTCTCTAAGACGCTTGATTTGTTCCATTAACCCCCCAACTTCCTCGTAGGTTACTCGGGGTTTCTTATCAACAGAGCTCTCAGCCATTATATTCATCTTCGTGGATCTTTCAATCTTTACAATAGTTCTAGGTGTCATCTTCTCTACCCTAAAATCCATTGGATTGCCCAAAATTACTACAGATATTTCATCTCCTTCAGTTACGGGGAACCCTCGGAGTCTATTCTTGACAAACTCACAGAATTCCTTATCGAAAGAAACAGTACTGCTCCCGAGAGGCATCAGACCTATAGCTTTCGCAGATTTTGATATTGCCTTATGTACTGATAAGAGATCGTTCAAACCCACTCCTGCATTCTTTCTTGTCTGGCCGTCAATCCTGATAATATCAATCTCGCTATCCTCAGGATCGCTAGGCCAAGCCGTAACAGCGGTTTTGCGTTTTCCTACGAGTTCTATGACTTCACCTGGTTCAATGCCCATTCGACTCATCGAATTCGAATCAATACGCGCCCTTCGTTTTCCTAAATCACGGTGTTTAGCTTCGACTACTCGTAGGTGTAATTTTGGGGAAGATTCGTCGCTTGCATCGTTACTTCTTCCGCGCGATTTTTTCAAATCTCAACTTTGAGCTCCTTCTCAAAACTTGGGTTTATCATCATAGCAATTACTTCATTTTCACAGATTGTCTGCTTATATTTATCACTTCAAACTGGCCAACACCATCTGTATTTTTTATGAATTCTTCTAATCTATCCATCTGACCTGCTTGGTCTTCCATTAGAAAATCTCCTACAATTCCTTCCAAGCCAAAAGCTATTGGTTCTTTTGCATGGGCCATCATTTGAATACCATTGGGATTCAAAGATTTTAGGCGTCGAACTACATCTTCTAGGTCAGAATCAGCTTCGGCTGGCAGGATCCTGATTCTTGCAACAAGAAGGGTCATCTCTAAGGACCTTCGAATCCACACCCTACGCATTTATAATTCCTGGCAAATTCTCGGCAACTTTCACATCTCCAAATAAGAACATACCCACAGTTAGGACAGTAGTATTTGACGCATTCATCGTTAGGCATTATAGGTCTACTACAAGAAGTACATACTGGAAGCTGCAACGGCTGGGACATCTAAATTCAAAGATTGATAACCGAATTTATATCTTCCTTAGATTAATAATCGCCTAATTTCGTTTCCTAATATTGACTTCATTATTTTTATGCCTTGTCTTGATGCAAATATTTTTGTTAGAGCTGCTGTATGGAAATCGAATTCCCCTATTCTACATATTTCTCGAAGCCTCGATTCGGAAACACTATGAAATAATTCATCTAGTGCCTTATTATCAACCCTTTCCAATATTCGTCTGGCAAGAAGCATCTTATTAAACTCGTCTTGAAAAATAGCGAGCCAGGATTGTTGATAATCCAACAGCATATTTATGTCATTTTCTTCAAATGCTTTCGATATCGCCCTACCAGCAAGAATGCCACCCATTCCGCAAGTATAAATACCACCTGCAGTTGTCGGTTTAGTTTGTCCTGCCGCATCCCCAATAATTACTCTTCGTCGATCACTAATAAAATTCTCAATGGGACCTGAGACCCAAATCGGCGCATATACCTTACGAACAACTGAATACTTTTCACCTTTACTATCCATATAGGATTTCAACGCAGTTGCCGCATTGATCCCTTTTCCCGCTACGCCAACTTTTCCAACACCATCTCCAGTTGGGATAATCCATGCAAAAAAACCAGGATATTTATCACTATCAAACTGAACCTCGACTGTATCATTCTCTATCCATGAAGCGTATACCTCATATTGGGCGGATTGAAGTATTCCGTGCCGTTTGTTCTGAATTATTGATGTCACCCCCCTTGCATCAATAAAGAATCTGCAACCAAAATCGCCTTCCGAAGTTTTTATAATTTGACTAAAATCTGGCTGATTATGGTCCACTGTCAGTCTTTTTTCAGAAAAAGAACGAACAGAACACCTTGTCCTTATCTGTACTCCATTTCTTTGTGCTTGAAGAGCAACCTGTTTATCCAAGAGACGCCGGTCTAAGGCAATCACTTTTTGACCTTCAGTGTTAAGATCGAGAGAGTACGAAGGAGAAGAAATTCTTGCCTGTCTGATTTTGCTTTCTATCATTTTCGCTGCAGGTATTACACCGAGATTTTTTATACCATCCATGCTAACTAATCCGCCGCAATGTTGCGGCGTTCCGATTTCGGGGTCTTCTTCCAAGACAACAACTGATCTATTTCCTTGAGCAGCGATTTCACGTGCTGCCAATAGTCCTGATATACTACCGCCTGCGATTATTACATCAAAATAATCTGACATAATAATAGATAGGCAACTATTTCTTACTCTATTTATTAAAGTATATACCTGTGACCTACAAGCAGGTAATCGTCGTTAGGAGGGATCTTCATATGGGCATAGGGAAGATCGCAGCGCAGGTAGCTCATGCAGCGGTACTCGGGGCAGAAAGAACTAAGCAGTTTAACCAAGCCTGGTTCCACAGATGGTTCGAATCAGGTCAGGCAAAAGTCGTGGTAAAAGTACAAAGTTATGAAGAACTCATTGCATTGCGAAAGATTGCTGAGAATCTGTCGTTGATAGTAGTTCAAGTGGAAGACAGGGGTATCACACAGATTCCTGCAGGAACGACTACTTGCATAGGGATAGGGCCAGCGCCTACAGAATTGATAGATAGGGTTACGAGCCGATTGAAATTGCTTTAGCACTCGATAATTTCTTGTTTTCGTCAATCAATGGACAACCATGTGTATTGACAGAGTGGTGCAAATAGATGTTTGACAAGAATGTTTTTTAGTGTACTGCTACGTTTAAAAGATGAAAAGTGTACACACCTAAGCTTAGCATATTGACGGTCGGATACGATAGCAAATATGGTTCATGAGAATTGTGGAGTCGTAGGGGCCTTCTCGCTCAACGGTTTTAACGTTATACCTTTCGTCATAGATTCTCTTCGTGCACTTCAACACCGGGGCCAGGAGTCATGGGGCCTCGCAGTTCCGAACAGGATGCCGCTCAAAAAACTTGGACTAGTATCCGCGGCGGCAACAGAATTTCATACTTTAGTTAAGAATTACAAATCACATGCGGCGATTGGACATGTTCGTTATTCTACTTTCGGGAAGAGCACATTAGAAAATGCTCAGCCTCTAAAAGTTAAGGATTTATGTGTTGCTCATAACGGTACAATAGCTAATGTAGAGGAATTATCAGTAATGGTAGGTGGATGCAGTTTCACCCCACAAACGATGAGCGATACCTTGGTCGCAGCGCAGCGCCTTGTTATGCATACCACTGAAAAACGCAACCTTAGTGATGCTCTTTCTATCTTAAGAAATGAGATGGTTGGCTCGTTCTCCTTTACCTTCTTAACCGATTCTGGATGCGTTTACGCAGCACGGGATCCAAAAGGTTTCCGTCCACTTGTTATGGGATATCATAAAGAGAGCAATACTCATGTTGTTGCGTCAGAGTCATGTGCCTTCTCTGCGATCGGTGCACATCTTCGACGGGACGTCGAACCGGGTGAACTTATCAAATTGAGCAAAGAAGGGATTGAATCCGAACAATTTTCAGTCGACAAACCCCATGCTCATTGTGCATTCGAATACACATATTTCGCTCATCCTAGTAGCATTATGGAAGGTGTGAATGTATATGCAGCTAGGCGAAGAATTGGAAAGTTCCTTGCTAAACAATTCCCAGTCAGGGATGCTGATGTTGTCATCCCGGTGCCAGATTCCGCGAGGCCAGCGGCGTTAGGATATGCACTAGAGATGGGCATCCCTTTCGAAGAGGGATTGCTTAAGGATAGGTACAGTAGAAGAGGTTCAATGCGGAGCTTCATAGAACCTCGTCAAGAAAGTAGAATTGAGATTAACAAGGGCATTGTCCCTATTCGCCAGGTAATTGACGGAAAAAATGTTGTTGTCGTAGACGATAGCATCGTTAGGGGTAATAGCTCGACATCCATAATCAGGACCTTACGAGCAGCTGGTGCCAAACAAATTAACATGCTTATAACCTATCCTCCAATTAGTTTTCCTTGCTATGCAGGCATTGACTTTCCATCGCAAGAAGAGCTTTTAGCGTTTAGACACACAAATAATAACATGTCTGGTACGCAGGCTGGATTTAATATTTCAAAAATAATAGGCGCAGACTACGTCGCATACAACAATACAACAAACTTAGCCAAGGCAATAGGCATTCCCAAAGAAGAGTTGTGTTTTACCTGCTCAACAGGAGATTATTCTGCGCTAGGGATAAAACCGATTTTCAAATCAAGAAAAGAGATGAAAGGCGAAGATTAATTATAGCTTGTTCGATTAGCCATTAATTTTAGATTTCATCAGCCGAATGCCTGCCAATCACGTGGAAATCCTGCCCTAGGTAGAAAACTTAAATCAAAAGATAGGATAGTAGGGGTTAACTAGGATTTGACTTTAAACGTGAAAGATTTGCTTGAGATTTAATGGGGCCAGGCCCCATCCCGAGAGTGTGCTCGAATTTCAATATACATATATATATTAAATATCTGCTTTCGCGTATTGGGTCATCTTAAATCGCAGTTTTTAGAATGAATTCGAAATTATGTGACAAACTACACGTACATAAACGTGGGCGTTGATGCAAAAGGGTTGGGACGTGTATATCGTATATTCTAGAAAATCGAACAAATTTTGAAAAGCCAAACTTGAACCAGTTAATGATCTTTCACATTATAAAGCCAATAAATATTATACTCATTATCACTTGGGGGTTGAGGCATTACGAATCAGAAGAAGCTTTTTTGTGATATTCTCGGCCGGCGAGGCACTAATACATGGTACAGCAGAAGACTGATCGTTACTGCATATGGTAACAACCCAAATAATTAAACCCAGTTTGATTTTATGAAACCAATAGAAATCAACACTTAAAAAGAGGACCACTGAATCCTTCGGTTATATGGCTGCCAGAAAAAAGACGGCCCTAAAAAGGAGGCTAATAAAACGCACAATGCAGAACAAAGCGGTCCCAGCATGGGTAATAATTAGAACACATCGGCATGTAAAAACTAATCCCAAACGTCGTATGTGGCGCAGGACAGATGTGGCCGTCGGGTAGCCTTTAAGGGGATTCTGCTAGGGCAATGTCTTCGGAAGAAAATGAAACGCGTATCGATACAGTAAATTTGGGAAGAGCGTGGATAACCCCGCGCTATAGAAGAACGGATCGAGTCATAAACATGATTAGGGAATTTGCAAAAAAAAGTATGAAGAGCGATGAAGTGAAACTTGATCAAGATCTAAACCGGCATATATGGCGGAGAGGTAAAACGAATCCTCCAAGAAAGGTTCGGCTTAAGCTGGTCAAAGATGAAGACGGAACAGTCGTAGTCTCTCTTTATGATGAGGCTATAAGAGACGAACAAAGTAAATTACGATCGAAGGAAAACACATCGGCAACGAAAACAGGGGAGCATGAGACCGTCAAACCAACCTGATAATTAGGATCGCTCGTGTCATCAGACATTGTCTATCAAGGATTTCTTACTCGAGGTTCGAAATTGCCATTTCAATATCAGGTGAGCAATCCATATCATGCCAATCTAAGACGTTTTTCTCCGGGATGATTCGTGAAAGCGGATCGTAATCGTCGAACCTCGTTGTTTCGCCAAAGGATGCAAGAAGATGAACATTAGTTCTGTCAGAGTTTGATACTACTATTGTAACTCCAGCATTTACGTCTTCCTTAAAGATTTTTCGTAACGTATTAGAGAGCGAATTTAGAAGACCAAGAGGGACATTCCTCCCACCCATGACATATAGCACGGCACTTTTGACCGAGCCGGCATCCGCGTTCTGGTATAGCATCGCAACAGAGTCCTTGGTAGATAATTCTGCTCCGCCAATATTATTGCTCGTACATAATAAACTTACATCGCCACAGGTGTAACTGCCCCTACAAATCAAAGCAATAGTCTCAGAAAGAGCCCTATTAGTGATTTGATAACATTCTTCTGCTGATAGTTCCGGATTATTCTCTAAAAATGCGTCGTTATCAATTACTATAGTTGCGTCTGAGGCTTCTCGTACTCTTTTAAGAGAAATAGCTGCTTGAAAGATACGATCCTTTTCAAACTTGAAAGGCATTATGACAAAAGAGACTACAGTTTTTCGATTAGATGCTTCTTTCGCTAGCCTACAAACAATCGGGGCAATTGCGCTACCGCCTTTTCCAGCCAAGTTTGCTACCATCACAACAGTTCTAAACTCACGTAGCGCAGATCTTATTTTCATAACTGAATCTTGGGCATAGAACCTCAACTTGTAGCTAGACGGATTTACCCAGGATTTTGAGTTAATTGGAATAGACCTAGGATTTCCAATTAGGTCCTTTCTATCATTACTTATCAAAACGCATTCATAATTTATTGTTTTTGAGGCGTCATTTGCTATCCTACTTCCTGCGCCGCCAATACCCACAACTAGAATTGGTTTTTCGATTGCCAATTTATCTTCCAAAAGCCTTCCCTTTTATCAGGATGGAACAGATATTAGTTAAGAGTTTTGGTGGTCTGTATAAAAACTATTGAAGTCCAACTACTTTGAGTTATACGTTATATTTATTGCTTAATCTACCTACCAACATGTGGCTTGAAAAGTCTTGGATTTTCACTGTTATTCGGTCGCCCAATTGCACCTGGTCACCTCCATCGCGCATTACATGTATAGGCTTGTATGCATAGTTTCGTCCTTGCAGCCACTTATCGTCTGATTGATTAACAATTATTTCGCCTTCCCACCCTTTCCATAACGAGTTGCGTTTCAAAGAGATATTATTAATTATCAAATGCATCTGCTTACTCCTGGCTTTTATTACCTGAGAACTTATCTTCTTAAGCTTTGCAGCCGTGGTTCCGGGTCTTGAACTAAATTTAGAAATATTGACGATGTCAGGTTCAGTAATTCTTATTATCTCAAGAGTTCTCTCGAAATCATCCTTAGTCTCAAAGGGAAAACCAACAATCACGTCGGTTGCGATAGTCACCTCTGGAATTTTGTGCCTGAAGGCTTTCACTGTGTCAACGAATATTTTCGCAGTATGACCTCTTTTCATTTTTCTAAGAATAACGTCGCTGCCGCTCTGTACTGGAATATGTAAAAACTTGAAGATCTTGTCGCTATCGGTGAATAGCTGAATCAACCTATCGGTCATGTCCCTAAGGAACATTGGATTCATCATGCCTATTCGAATTTTATATTCGCCCTCTATGCTAATACATGATTCAAGCAGTTCAACTAGATTGGCTCCGATATCTCTCCCATAACAGCCGTTGTCGGTCGAACTAAGCCAGATCTCCTTGCAACCATCATTGACATCGTGGCGAAGCTGCCTGAGAATATCTCCTATTCGATAACTTCTTAATTGCCCTTTTGCAAGTTTTGTCTGGCAGAAAGCGCAAGCACTCATGCACCCACTGGCTATTTCTATTATGCTAGTCGGTGGATTAAGCCGTACTTTAGGCAGGTTGATCTTGTCCAAGGCAGAATCCTCGAGAGCTACTTCCCTTCCTCCAGAAATTGCGGATTTTACAACCTTTATTGTACTATCAATGGAATGTGGTCCAAGCAGAGAAACTTTAGGATACTTAGTTTCTATTAGTTTCTTATTTGCCTTGGGAAGGCAACCGGCTATTATAAGAGGTTTTCCCGTGTTCATTAATTGAGCTACTCTGTGAAGCATTTTGTGTTCGGTTACGTCTTTTACGGAACATGTCACAATAATATTGAGAGCGCTCTCGAATTCGTTATTTCCTAAATAATACCCACCCTCCTTTAACAGGCCGATTATCATCTCGGAATCTCCCATGCTCGCGGCACAGCCATAAGCTTCTACCCATATTTTGGTATTTTTATCACCAAAGCATGACCTTGCCAAATTAGCTTCGTAAGATGTCGTTTGAACATTCGGACTCTTGTTCAAAGAAGGTATCCTTTCAATTAGATTTGACACAATTATGCTGCCGTGATCTATCTGTAGTATAAATCGTGTGTGACTTTTCCGTTTGTCGAAATCGATTTAATCATGTTTATAAGATAGTATTCCAGATTCAGCTAATAATCTAGAAGCATCAAGTAGATGAGTAATATCCTTACTGGTGTGTACTGCCGATATTGCCCCCATTTTAGACGGTAGAAAGAAAATTTGATGTAGGGCTATCAGTCCCATGTGGTACTTATGCAGTAGTTCCTGGTCAGATGTGGCCGCATCGGTAGCATTCCTTATGCTTCTAACCTTCTTATTTTGAAAATGAGTTAGGAAAAGCGAACCTTCACCAGTAACTTGAACGTCGATTTTGGCCTCTGCAAATATCTTGGCCAAGCCGGTCCTAACGTTCGAGCCGAGCCTATCTATTTTCTGGTAAATCCAGTTCCTATTTTTATTAATATAATCGATAGTTGCAAATCCTGCTGCCATCGTCATAGGGTTACAGGAAAAAGTTCCTCCACCTATGTTGCATCTAGCATGATTTTCTTTGATTAATACAGGGTCGGCTAGTGACATTATCTCTTTCCTTCCGCAAACAATTCCTATTGGCATTCCTCCGCCGACAATCTTGCCAAGAATAAAAAGATCTGGTGTGAGGTCGTATTTCTGAGCTGCTCCTCCAATAGATAGTCTAAATCCAGTGACGATCTCATCCAATATGAGAATGATATCATGTTTCTGCGCAAATTCTTGTAAACCCTTTAAGTATTCAATATCGGGCGTAATGCAACCAGCACCTCCAAGTATTGGTTCCAGAATGATACATGCTAAATCGTCGATAACGGATTCAAGAATCTTTATAGACGAATTAAGGTCATTAAACGGTAACGATTCGACAAATTGTTCCTCTTCTCCAATAAGGCCCGATCCTTCCTGTTCGTGGAACGGATAGGTTACTGTTTGCATGAGGGTAGTATTGAAACCATGCCATCCACCAATTATCTTTGCAATGACCCTCTTACGGCGCTTTGCTCTTGCGAGACGCACGGCATACATTGCTGCCTCAGAGCCGGTGCTTGAAAAACGCATATTCTCTGCTGCAGGCATAAGTTTCTGAATCAACTCTCCTAGCTTGAGAGAGATATTATTTGCGGTCCCATGCAAAGTACCATTTTTAACCTGTTTGGATAGTGCCTTTACAACGGTATGCGGAGAGTGGCCTAGGATTAACGACCAATGTCCCATCCAATAATCAGTATATTTGTTGTCATCTACATCGTAGAGGTTTTTGCCTTTGGCAGATTTTGAAAAGAATGGATAAGGTTTGAAAAAGCGAATGTTGTGGTTGATTCCGCCTGCAAACACTTTAGTGGCTTTGTCAAAGAGTTTTTTGGAGGCCTGAGTTTTATTTTCATATGAGGTGCCAAGTTCGCAATGCGACATAACTGAAAATAAAGAATAAAAGGAATTTATTATATATTTGTGTGAGGCGAACAGGGAAATAGTCCGAGAGAAGATTTATATTCGAATTTGGTGACAGGTATCCAGAACGTAACATTCAAGGCGGCGTCGGTGATGAGCTTTGGTCGTAGTGCCATTTTATGATTCACGGACCTCCAGTTGCGCTCATAATATGGGGATTCAATTGAAGAAGAATTGGATCCGACATTGGTCACATGACCCGCACAATACAAAAGTTGTCCGGCCGTACTCTTTAAGTTAACTATGATAATGGCTCCGGTTGATCCTGCCGGACCCGACTGCTATCAGAGTGGGACTAAGCCATGCGAGTCAACGTAGCAATGCGTGGCGAACGGCTCAGTAACACGTAGTCAACATGCCCAGGGGACGTGGATAACCTCGGGAAACTGAGATTAAACCGCGATAGGTCAAGATTTCTGGAATGGATCCTGGCTTAAATCTACATGGCCCCTGGATTGGACTGCGGCCGATCAGGCTGTTGGTGAGGTAATGGCCCACCAAACCTATAACCGGTACGGGCTCTGAGAGGAGAAGCCCGGAGATGGGCACTGAGACAAGGGCCCAGGCCCTATGGGGCGCAGCAGGCGCGAAACCTCTGCAATAGGCGAAAGCCTGACAGGGTTACTCTGAGTGATTTCCGCTAAGGGGATCTTTTGGCACCTCTAAAAATGGTGCAGAATAAGGGGTGGGCAAGTCTGGTGTCAGCCGCCGCGGTAATACCAGCACCCCGAGTGGTCGGGACGATTATTGGGCCTAAAGCATCCGTAGCCGGTCGTGCAAGTCTTCCGTTAAATCCAGCCGCTCAACGGATGGGCTGCGGAGGATACTACAGGACTAGGAGGCGGGAGAGGCAAGCGGTACTTAGTGGGTAGGGGTAAAATCCTTTGATCCATTGAAGACCACCAGTGGCGAAGGCGGCTTGCCAGAACGCGCTCGACGGTGAGGGATGAAAGCTGGGGGAGCAAACCGGATTAGATACCCGGGTAGTCCCAGCTGTAAACGATGCAGACTCGGTGATGGGCTGGCCTCGAGCTAGCCCAGTGCCGCAGGGAAGCCGTTAAGTCTGCCGCCTGGGGAGTACGGTCGCAAGACTGAAACTTAAAGGAATTGGCGGGGGAGCACCACAAGGGGTGAAGCCTGCGGTTCAATTGGAGTCAACGCCGGGAATCTTACCGGGGGCGACAGCAGAGTGAAGGTCAAGCTGAAGACTTTACCAGACAAGCTGAGAGGAGGTGCATGGCCGTCGCCAGCTCGTGCCGTGAGGTGTCCTGTTAAGTCAGGTAACGAGCGAGATCCCTATCTCTAGTTGCTACTGCTATTCTCAGGAGTAGTAGAGCTAATTAGAGGGACCGCCGCCGCTGAGGCGGAGGAAGGAGGGGGCTACGGCAGGTCAGTATGCCCCGAAACCCTCGGGCCACACGCGGGCTGCAATGGTAAGGACAATGGGTTCCTATTCCGAAAGGAGGAGGCAATCCCCAAACCTTACCCCAGTTATGATTGAGGGCTGAAACTCGCCCTCATGAATATGGAATCCCTAGTAACCGCGTGTCATCATCGCGCGGTGAATACGTCCCTGCTCCTTGCACACACCGCCCGTCGCTTCATCGAAGTTGGTTCTTGGCGAGGTTGTGTCTAATTGGCACTATCGAACCTGGGGTCAGCAACGAGGGAGAAGTCGTAACAAGGTGGCCGTAGGGGAACCTGCGGCCGGATCACCTCCTTAGATTCAGGCCGGCAACTAATGTGTACAGGGTCATGTGACATTCCAACCACGAATGCAATTCTCTGTAAAGATCAGGGAATGAAGGACTGAGCAAACTTAAGTTTGCAGTGACCGTCATGTATAGGACTAATCTACACATACAGATTGCGAGACAGATATGTCTAGCAATAAGACAGATGAAAGTGGATTTACTATGTTCACGTAAAATTTCAATGCTTTAGACTATGCTGGGAAAACTGGTGCAAAGACGCCGGTTGGAGGATGACTCGGCTTGATAAGCGATGAAGGACGTGGCAAGCTGCGATAAGCCTGGGGTAGGTGCATGCGACCGTTGAGCCCAGGATCTCCGAATGAGATCTCTCATTACACTCCCTAGCTTACGCATGGGAGGGCGAACTGTCCGAAGTGAAGCATCTGAGTAGGACGAGGAAAAGAAATCAAAGAGATTCCGTTAGTAGCGGCGAGCGAAAACGGAAGAGCCTAAACCGAATCCTTTATGGTAACATGGAGGAGATGTGGTGTGTTATGGCATATGGAGTGCTGTTTTTGGAGCTGAAGTGCTCTGGAATGTGCTGGCGTAGAGGGTGATACCCCCGTAGGCGTATAGGAACAGGATTCCGCCGTAACGAGAGTAACTGGCCTTGGCAGTGGCCAGTGAAAATGGGTGAAAGTAGCATCCAAGGCTAAATATTCATCAAGACCGATAGCATACTAGTACCGTGAGGGAAAGTTGAAAAGTACCCCGGAAGGGGGGTCAAAAGCTCCTGAAACCAACCGGTTACAGACGTGTATAGCTTGGAAGGAATTAGGTGGAGGCTCCGCAAGGAGCTGAAGCCTTCTAGAGTTGTACGTTCCGTCTCGAAACACGGGCCAGGGAGTTTGTTGTCATGGCGAGCTTAACCTGTTTACACAGGGAAAGCGAAGGGAAACCGAATTCGCGCAGCATGTAAATGCAAGGCGAAGGATCTGAAAGGGTCTCGAGTCATGGCAATAAGGCTAGAAACCGGACGATCTAGTCCTGGATAAGACGAAGGCGGGCGAAAGCCCGCTGGAGGTCTGCAAGGGTCCTGACGTGCAAATCGGTCCCCTGATCTGGGATTAGGGGTCAAAAACCAATCTAGTCCGGTGATCGCTAGTTCCCACCGAAGTGGATCGCAGTCCTGCCTTAGTGGAGACGGCTTGTTCTGTAGAGCACCGATCGGACGGTAAGGGCCCGAAAGGGCTCGCCATCCATTCGAACTCCGAATGTACAAGCGTCGTAGAGACTAGGAGACGGGTTTATGTGGGGTAAGCCTCATAACCGAAAGGGGGACAACCCAGACTAAAGTTAAGGTCCCCAAATGTCTGCTAAGTGTCAAACAGAAGGGCGTTTTCAGGCAGAGACAGCAGGAAGGTAGGCTTAGAAGCAGCCATCCTTTAAAGAGTGCGTAACAGCTCACCTGCCGAGCTCGGAAGCCCCGAAAATGGACGGGGCTCAAGTAGACTACCGATACTTTAGACCACCGGCAATGCCGGTGCGTGGTAGGTGGGCGTAGTGATTGGGTAGAAGCTGGGCTGTGAAGTCCAGTGGACCGATCTAACTATTGCAGATCCTGGCGGCAGTAACAGCGTAGCCGGGTGAGAATCTCGGCGACCGAAAGGGCAAGGGTTTCCCGGCAATGCGTCGTCAGCCGGGAGTTAGCCGGTCCTAAGAACAGCCTCAACAGAGCTGTCCGAATGGGAAACTGGTTAATATTCCAGTGCCTTGGAAGATCGTTAAAACCTTTGCCGTTGCTTCAGGATAGAGCGAGCAGAACCGTCGTTCTGTCTAAGTATTCGAGTCTGGGGGAGTGTCGTAATGGCGAGAACCTGGACGAGGTGTGAATGGCCCTTCGCAAGGAGGGTTCGCTTGATTCCAGGAGACACTGAAAGCGGCATAAGGAAGATACTTCCAAGACCGTACCGAGATCCGACACTGGTGCCCTGGATTAGTAGTCTAAGGTCTGTCGGGCATACCGTAAGGCGAGGGAACTCGGCAAAATAGCTCCGTACCTAAGGTATAAGGAGTGCCTGCAGCTTTTGCGAGGAGCAGGAGCTGCAGGTCGCAGTGACAAGGGGGTCCCGACTGTTTAATAAAAACACAGGTGGTCGCTAGTCCGAAAGGATGAGTACGGCCTCTGTATCCTGGCCAGTGGCGGTACCTAAAACCTGGGTTCAACTGGGCTAAGGGCCGCTAAACGCCGGGAGTAACTCTGACTCTCTTAAGGTAGCCAAATGCCTTGTCGGGTAAGTTCCGACGTGCATGAATGGAACAACGAGGGCCCCTCTGTCCCCGCCTACAGCCCGGTGAAGCCACATAATGTGGACGAACAGTCCACAAACCTCTGTCGGGGAGAGAAGACCCTGTGGAGCTTTACTGCAGCCTGTTGTTGCGTTATGGTTGCGTATGCAGAGTGTAGCTGGGAGTCTTAGAAGTTAATCCTCCGGGGTTAATGGAGACGCCATTGTAACACCAGCCATTCGTTACCGTATCGCTAACCCGTTCTAACGGGGACAACGGCAGGTGGGCAGTTCGGCTGGGGCGGCACCCCCTTGAAAATGTATCGAGGGGGCCCAAAGATTGGCTCAGGCGGGACAGAAATCCGCCGGTGAGGGCAAAGCCATAAGCCAGTCTGACTGGATTCCCAATGATACGGAATTCAGAGGCGAAAGCCGGGCTTAGCGATCCATCATGACCCCACTATTGGGGGCTGATGGTGACAAAAAAGTTACCCTAGGGATAACAGGCTCGTCGCGGGCGAGAGCTCCTATCGACCCCGCGGTTTGGTACCTCGATGTCGGCTCTTCCCATCCTGGTTCTGCAGCAGGAGCCAAGGGTGGGGCTGCTCGCCCATTAAAGGGGAACGTGAGCTGGGTTTAGACCGTCGTGAGACAGGTCGGTCTCTGCCTGACAGGGGCGTGGTTGTCTGAGGGGAAGTTGCCCCTAGTACGAGAGGAACAGGGCAGCGCAGCCTCTGGTTTATCAGCTGTCCGACAGGGCACGCTGAGCAGCTAAGCTGTCTAGGATAACTCCTGAAAGCATCTAAGGAGGAAGCCTTTCCCGAGAAAAGATAGCCTTCCGAAAGGAGAAGGGTGGCCATAGAAGATGGCGTTGATGGGATGGAGGTGTAAGCATCAAGCTTCGGCGAGGTGTTCAGCCTGCCATTCCCAATAACCCAACGCACCCGCATGATATCAGTATTGGTTAGCCAAAAGGCATGCATTGAAATACGTAGAGAATATCGGTAAACGGAAGTGTAGATGAACCTATACATGATGGTCGAAACTTACTTTTTTTGGACATGGCCATGAATAGTTCAGAAGATTTGATGAACGACGATCAGTTCAGAAGATTTGATGAACGACGATCAGCTAATGAATATGCCCTGGATGAAGCGCGTTATGCAATTCATCCAGGACTGTTCCCCATCGGTTTGGTCGATGTAATCTTCATTGCCGCGCTATGTTATTTAAATCATGCTTTTTGCTGCAAAAGTAAAGATGATTGAACTTACTTCATGAAGAAGATATTTTAAAGAGTAGCATGCATATCAGCTGACCAATATTGAGCGGTGATAATAAGCAGTTCCTGTCACAACAATTACTATGGATCGGTATTTCACTTGGTATAAGTCTTGCTATCTCATTTCTTATCCCTTTTCCGTATTCTCTGCCTATAATTATAGCGGTCTTCATTTTGCTAAGTTTCTATGTAAGGAAAAGAAGCATGAAAAGAATGGGAATGTCAGGTGCTTCAATGTTTGGTTATAGTTCATTAAGCTATTACTGCATGAGCTGTGGAACAAAGCACAATCACTCTGCATGCCCGAAATGTGGATCGAAGATGAAAAGAGTCGGATCTTAGTGATGGAGTTCGGGTAGTCATCTTGAAGCTTAACTGTTCATAGATTATGAGCGAAGCAAGTAAGGGAGCCAAGATGGAAAATACAAATTATATTAATAGTGTTAATATAGAAAGCTTCAAACAAAACATCTATTAGATATTTCCTTACTTCTTAAATGCAAGTACTGTACTAATCAAAATTACTGGATGCACCCGGAAGACCTACAGATGCTATGGATATGTCATGAGTGTAATGCTCGGTTCGTTTTTCATTCCGATGCGGAAGACCATAAGGTAGCAAGCGGTCATTTGTCAATCGTAAAACATGATATTCTTTCAGGTAAGGTGTTGGCTTAGTGAGATCATTGTCATCGGGTCTTTCAGCTCTGATTTGGTAAATCTGAACAGCTTTTGTGCAAGAATTACATCTTTGAGAAATTAGTGTAAGTTATTCTGAATTCGTGATGCGTGTACATACACAGGTATATATACAGCCCTTTATAAAGGCCATCTAGTATGCCTCAAACTAAACCCATTGTTAGTATAGAAAATGTGGTTGCGTCGGCAACGGTTAACCAAACGGTAAACTTAAACTTAATTACACAAATATTCCCAGATGTCGAATATCATCCGGATCAATTCCCTGGACTCGTTTTTAGATTAAAGTCGCCGAAGACCGCCACTCTGATTTTTAGCTCAGGTAAGATGGTGTGCACAGGCGCAAAATCTGAAGAACAAGCCATCAAGGCGGTGAGAAACGTGGTTCAAAAGTTAAAAAAAGGGGGTATCCCTATAGAACACGAACCACAAATTGAAATCCAAAACATTGTTGCTTCTGCCAGCTTAGGTGGCAAGATTCATCTAGAGTTAGCAGCCAGAGTTCTACCAAGAAGCATGTACGAGCCTGAACAATTTCCAGGACTGATACACAGGATGCTGGATCCAAAAACTGTCATCTTGCTATTTGCTAGCGGCAAGCTGGTCTGTACTGGGGCAAAAAAGGAGAGTGAAGTATACAGAGCAGTGCACAATCTCCACACTCTGTTGGAAGAAAAGAATCTTATGATTTATGAAAGCTAGAGTAATTTACGATTGACTAAACTGCAAGTTAAGAAGACACAATTCAGAAATAGATAAAGGTCTACAAACTAAGACTGTGGACAAATCATCATATGCCAAATTGTTCTCAAGCTTCAACATAATGTGACATGGAAAAGTTTTATTTTATTATATATCTTTATCGTCATGCCAGAAATTTGGCTCAAATACGGTCCAACAGAAATCGCACTGAACATCAAGTTCGGGAATCTTCTTGCTGAAGTGTCTCCTGATCTTCCACCAACTTCAGAGGAGGATATTGCAGCAACATTAGGGGATATGCCAATGTCTAACAATATGCTGATTTTTGCTCTATCAAGATCAAAACCGGTGCAAAGGGTTATCCAGATGCTTCGGAATGTCATACAGTCCAGAGGCTTTGAAGATGTGGACGTTGACGCCTTACCAAAAATGGCAGATCGATTTAGTAACAAAAGCTTTAACGTGGGGTCTACTGACTCTCCCCTCTTCCTGGCTAAAAGGTACGAAAATGTGATTTTTGTCTCTCGCATCTCTTATGATCCTTTGTTTGGATTTAGCGGCGCTCCGACTGTGATATTACGTCATTACATGGAGGAACAAATGCTACTGGCTTTCGAATCGAGACGTAGCGATTTACCTAACCCAGGGGCCGATTGTCCACCATTGGCAGTCGCTCTTTCTGCGTCAGAAAAACTCTCGGCTGCATCTGTGGAACTTGTAACAAGTAGTTCAGACATTTCAGGAATATATTGGGGAAATGTTTGTGATGCATTCCGTAAGGCCAAAGAAAAGTTAACCTCTACCAGAATAAATGAAGTAGACTCCGTTAAGTCTGCTATAATTGCAGGAAGCGACGAAAGCGATTTCTCCAGTCTTACGGCGTCATTAAATTTACTATGGAATTCCGTTCATGCTGTTCAAGAGAATGGTTCAATTGTGCTGTTGGCAGAAAATCAGGCCGGGTTGGGTGAAGGAGCATTGCAAATGTTTGTGGAAGGGAAGATGAAAAATCAAGACTTGGACAAGAAAGGCTTCTACGTACCGGGACTGGAGCATCTCATCTATATGCAGAACCTCCGACAGCAACTCGGTTTAGGAATTCTTTCGACATTGCCACAATATTACCTGAAGAAGTTAGGATTTGAAACCTATGCGGGAGGAAATGATGTTTTGGAAAAATTGTTAGTTAAACACGGCAAAAACCATAAAATCCTTGTGTCATCCGCGGCGGATCTTGCATTCTTGAAGTTGAGGGAATCCATAACGAAACATTTTGATTAATTGTACATAAGATTCAGCATGCGTTGCCAAGAGTGCTACCGAGCACTCAAATAGCAATATGATGGAGCTTCATAATGATGTTGGAAGACATAATGAACATTTCGAATCCTCTATTATTATACTTGACTGGTAAGGTTTTGAATGGGAATTTCTTAAGAAGCTCCTGTTGAATTGAGCCTCAGCGCATTATAGCCATGTGACAAGAAGTAGGCGCCTGAACATGGCTTCTGCTTGAAGACAAAAGCGATTGCTGGAGCAAGAATATGAGGAGATACTCTAATATATGATTTAATAAATGATACACCGGTCTAAACAAGTACATATTCAATGATTAGTTATAATATGGCCATCGACTAAAACATATAGCTGTACCCTGCATCTTTTGTGCTAGCTACAAGATGAGATCTAAGTAAATGAGCAAGTGTTCTCTGTCTTTATTTTTGCTTCTGCAATAGCCTTGGTCTTCAAAGGATTTGCTAACTTAACATTAGCAGTGTATTCACATACAGCCACACTTTCGCCATATTTTTTCACGATCGAACATGTAAAGATTTCAGCTTCGTCTGATGTATTGTTATATTCAGTTTCTTCAGCTATAGAGCCATCAGAGCTCATTATACATGCTTTACAGCTATGTCCACAGCTATAAATTTCAGGTTTTATTTTCACCTCCTTTAGCTAGCTGGATAGAGCTGCACACATCTATCAGAGCTCTATGTATGCTCACTTTGACAGCAGCTTAGGATATACCACGTTCAACAAGCGAGACCTTCTAGGCCAAGCACAGTAAGGGGTCAGCTAACCATAGAGAATTGGATAAGGGCCTTTGTGTTTCAACAAGCCAAAAAAGATGACGTTCGTATCTTTTAATAGTGCTGTTCAGTACAGCAACACATAATACGATACTGTTCATCGCAGGATACAAACAATTGTCTGGAGGAATACCATATACTTATATATACATGTGAATAATATTTGAAGGTTCGACGATGACAAAGTGGACTTTCGCTAGTTGCTTGTCACCTGATGAATATAGTAGGCGTGAAAGTTGTCTATCGAGAAAAAAGTAGTGAAGATTAGCAATCATACATATCAACCAAAACATGAAATTTTGTCCAAGATTGAGGCAGAGGAAATTTTAAAAAAGTATAATACCAAACCAAGTCAGCTTCCTTATATGATGACAGATGATAAAGGAATAGAAGATCTTGACGTGCGGCCAGGTGATATTGTAAAAATTACTCGGAGAAGCGCGACTGCAGGTGAAAGTGTATATTACCGCTATGTGGTAGAATCGTGAGTTTATTATGATGTGGCCTATAATTAATGATATTTTACGAAGAGATGGCATTGCCCGACAGCACCTAAATTCCTACAACGAATTCATGGAACGCGGGCTGCAGAGTATAATCGATGAGGTTGGAGAAATTGAGATCGAGACGGCGGAATATCCGTATAAAATCAAGCTCGGAAAAATAAAATTGCAACAACCAAGGATAATGGAGTTAGATGGTTCTATAACCCATGTTGCTCCGATGGAAGCTAGGCTTCGTAACCTTACCTATGCATCACCAATCATGTTGGAATGTAGCATTGTCGAAGATGGAAAAATTTTAGAATCTAGGTTTATTCATATCGGAGATATGCCTGTAATGGTCAAATCTAACGCATGTATCTTACACAATTTACCTGATGGAAAGCTTATAGAACTAGGTGAAGATCCTCGCGACCCTGGTGGGTACTTTGTAATAAATGGATCCGAGCGCGTTGTTGTTGGCCTAGAGGACCTTTCTTATAACAAGATAATTGTGGATTTTGAAGAGACTTCTGGTGCAATGCTTTACAAGGCAAAAGTCTACTCTTCCATTGTAGGCTACAGAGCCAAACTGGAGTTGATTATGCGACCTGATGGCTCCGTAGTCGGCAAGATCCCAGGCTCTCCTGTCGATATTCCGTTAATTACTTTAGTACGAGCCTTGGGTTTGGAATCAGATAGGGATATAGCAAATGCTGTTACGTTAAATAGTGTCATTCAAGATGACCTAGAACCCTCGTTCGAGAAAGCTGGTGAGATTATAACGAGCAGAGATGCTATCGTATATATCAGTAAACGAATAGCACCGGGTATGCTTGAGGAGTTTCAAATAAAGCGTGCAGAGACATTGCTCGATTGGGGATTGCTCCCACATCTTGGAAAGAATCCTGATAACAGACATGAAAAGGCATTATTCCTAGGAGAAGCCGCGAGTAAATTGATCGAGCTTAAGCTCTCATGGGTTGATTCTGATGATAAAGATCATTATGGAAATAAGGTTATTAAGTTTGCCGGCCAAATGCTTGCGGATTTGTTTAGAACTGCATTCCGTAATCTAATTCGAGATATGAAATATCAACTTGAACGATCTGGTCAGAAACGTGGTATCAATGCCGTTGCCGCCGCTGTGAGACCAGGAATCATCTCTGACAAACTTAATAACGCGATAGCAACTGGTAACTGGGGACGTGGAAGGGTCGGAGTTACTCAATTACTTGATAGAACGAATTACATGTCAACTATAAGCCATCTGCGCAGAATCCAGTCTCCGTTAAGCAGAAGTCAACCGAACTTTGAGGCAAGAGATCTCCATGCCACGCATTTTGGAAGGATCTGTCCGGCTGAAACGCCGGAAGGTTCTAACTGTGGACTAGTAAAGAATTTAGCACTTTCAGCGGTGATTTCTGTGAGTGTATCCTCTGCCGAAATTGTGGAAAAACTATACGAATTTGGAGTCGAACACGTTGATGAGGCCAATGAAAAACTGAGGAGCATCGGCGCTAGAATGTTTGTTGACGGCAGATTAATAGGATATGCTGAAGACGGACGCCGCCTATCAAGTATCCTTAGAGACATGCGAAGGTCAGGAAAAATTCATCCTCATGTTGGCATATACTTTTACTCCTCATTGAATGACAATGCCACTAAACGACTTTACGTAAGTTGCAACGCCGGGCGGGTTCTCAGACCGTTGGCTGTGGTCAAAGATGGCAGGCCTCTGGTAACTGATGAAATAATTGAGAAGGTTAACAAGAAATTTCTATCATGGACTGACCTCCTTTATATGGGCATGATTGAGCTCGTAGATGCAAACGAAGAGGAGAACTGCTATGTGTCTGTCGAATTGAAACATCTGGAAAAAACACACACGCATCTCGAAATATTTGCATCGGCTATCCTCGGCGTAGGAGCTTCTATAATTCCATATCCTGAACACAACCAATCGCCGCGGAATACGTATGAAAGTGCTATGGCCAAACAAAGCCTTGGTTTTTCTACTCCTTTGATGAATGCTAGCACTTACGTCAGACAACATTTTATGTTATACCCTCAGACGCCCATGGTGAGCACTAAGGCAATTAATCTACTGGGTCTTGATGATAGGCCAACTGGGCAGAACTGTATTGTTGCTGTTTTACCATTTGAGGGTTATAATATAGAAGACGCAATCGTGTTCAACAGATCCTCTGTAGAAAGGGGACTCGGGAGAACATTCTTTTATAGGGTATACGAAGCCGAAGCAAAACAGTACCCTGGTGGAATGAAGGATAATTTCGAGCTTCCGGCATCAGATGCCAATATCAGAGGCTTTAGAGGAGAAAAAGCGTACCGTTTACTAGAGCAGGACGGTGCGATTACGCACGAAGCAGTTGTCACGGGTGGCGATATTTTGATTGGCAGGACATCTCCTCCTAGATTTATGGAGGAATACAAAGAATTTGAGGTGAAGGGTCCGTACCGTAGGGATACTTCGGTAGGTGTGAGACCATCAGAAAACGGCGTCGTAGATACTGTTATCATGACTCAGTCAGTAGAGGGTGGCAAAATGTTTAAGATAAGAGTGCGGGACATGCGCATTCCGGAAATAGGAGACAAATTTGCTTCGCGACACGGTCAGAAAGGAGTAATAGGTATGCTGGTAAACCAAGAAGACTTACCTTATACCGAAGACGGTGTCGTACCTGACATTATGATAAATCCGCATGCTTTCCCTTCACGAATGACTGTTGGACAGTTTATGGAGTCCTTAGGAGGCAAAGCTGCCTCGTTGAGATGCCGCACTGTTGATGGCTCCGCATTTCTTGGCGAGAAATTAGATGATTTGAAGAGTGTGTTAGAGGAATATGACTTTAAATATAGTGGCAAGGAGGTTATGTACGAAGGTAGGTCAGGCAAAAAGTTTCCTTCTGATGTTTACGTGGGAGTAGTATATTATCAAAAATTACACCATATGGTTGCGGACAAGATACACAGCAGAGCGAGAGGACAGGTTCAGATGCTTACTAAACAGCCTACGGAGGGCAGAGCACGCGGGGGTGGTTTGAGATTCGGAGAGATGGAACGAGATTGTCTTATCGCATACGGAGCATCAATGATGCTCAAAGATAGATTGTTAGAAGAGTCTGACAAAGCCGAAGTGAACGTATGCGAACGGTGTGGTTTATTATCTTACTACGATGTCAAGCAACGTAGGTACATTTGCAGAGTCGACGGTGAAAAGGCAAAGATTTCGTCAGTAGTAATTGCTTATGCATTCAAACTTCTGTTACAAGAGATGATGAGTCTGAATATTGCTCCTCGTCTAATAGCGAAGGAGAAAGTCTAAAGGAGTTATAGGGCAGATGGAACAACCTGTAAAAGTTCTCGGCGGAATAAAATTTAGCGTTTGGTCTCCCGTAGAAGTACGCAAGTTCAGCGTGGCAGAGATCACAGCGCCAGAGACTTATGATGAAGATGGCATGCCAGTTCAGGGCGGATTGATGGATAACAGACTCGGGACGTTAGAGCCTGGTCAGAAATGTGCGACATGTGGTAACACCTCTGCAAAATGCCCGGGTCATTTCGGGCATATAGAGTTAGCTGAGCCGGTTTTACACATCGCTTTTGTCGATGATATACATAAGCTGCTCTTAATTACGTGCAGATCATGTAATAGGATCAAATTAAGGGCTGAGGAACTCGCGAAATACCAACATTTGAGAGCAAGCAAAGCTGCGTATGCAGTTATTACTCTGGAAAACGTCAAAGCGGACATTATTGAAAAGGCAAAGAAGGTGAGAATATGTCCTCATTGCGAAAAAGAACAAAATGACCTAGTATTTACAAAACCGACTATCTTCGTAGAGAAGACTGACGTGGGTGAAAATAGATTACTTCCTATCACAATTAGAGAGAGGTTGTTGCATATTTCGGATGAGGATCTTGCGCTCTTAGGATACGATCCAAGGACTGCGAGACCGGAGTGGTTTATCCTTCAAGTCCTCCCCGTGCCGCCAGTGACAGTAAGGCCATCTATAATTTTAGAAACGGGAATCAGATCAGAGGATGATTTGACACATAAACTCGTCGATATAATTCGGGTTAATCAACGACTAAAAGAAAGTAAAGATGCTGGTACGCCACCACTTATCGTACAGGATCTGGTAGATTTACTACAGTATCATGTCACTACTTACTTTGACAATGAAGTCTCTGGTATTCCACAAGCTCATCACCGTTCGGGCAGACCTTTAAAAACGCTCACCCAAAGACTGAAAGGTAAAGAGGGACGGTTTAGAGGATCCCTCTCAGGTAAAAGAGTAGATTTCTCCAGTAGGACTGTGATCTCACCGGATCCAAATCTTGCTATCTCGCAGGTCGGCGTACCAGTGGATGTTGCTAAAAAACTTACTATTGCAGAAACGGTTTCTCAATGGAATGTAGATGAACTAAAGAAATTAGTGATTAATGGACCAAATCTCTATCCGGGTGCAAACTATATTATAAGACCTGATGGTGTTAAGATTAGACTAGATTATGTTAATGATAGAAAGATAATTGCTGAATCTCTCGCAGCCGGCTATATGGTTGAAAGGCACCTAACCAATGGAGACATTGTGATTTTCAACAGACAACCGTCTCTACATCGTATGTCTATCATGGCACACTATGTTAGGGTTCTTCCATATCGTACATTCAGATTGCATCCGGCGGTTTGTCCTCCATACAACGCAGACTTCGACGGAGATGAAATGAACCTTCATGTTCCACAAAGCGAAGAAGCAAGAGCTGAAGCAGCCCTTTTAATGAGAGTGCAAGATCAATTAATATCGCCTAGGTACGGAGGACCAATTATAGGTGGAATAAGGGATTTCATCACCGGTGCGTTCATCCTTACTAGTGATGACACCACCCTGACAAAAGAAGAATTTGCAAATTTTGCTCTTATCGGCGGGTATAAAGGCTTCCTCCCTGAACCGGGAGTTAATAAGGATGGGGAAAAACTGTACTCTGGGAAGCAGCTGTTCACCCTTTTTTTCCCAAGGGATTTTAACTTCGTTATCACTTCTAAGTGGAACAAATCCGTTAAAGGCGAAGGGAGGGACGTAGTCATAAAGAATGGAGAGCTCCTAAGTGGAGTTATCGATAAGGCTTCGATCGGTGCTGAGGAGCCAGACAGCGTCCTACATCGGATTGTTAAAGATTACGGTAATGATGTAGCTAGAAGATTTCTTGATTCGATACTAATTATGCTCAAGACATATATCACTCATAGGGGTTTTTCATACGGCTACTCTGACCTCTGGCTGGATGATGAAACAAAAGATGAGATTAGAAATGTTATTCAAAAAGCATATGACAAGGTCTACGAATTTATTCAGCAATACAAGGATGGGTCATTACCTTTAACAAGAGGACTGGCCCCGGAGGATGCTTTAGAACTGTATGTTGTTAATGAATTGTCAAGAGCAAGAGATAGGGCAGGGAAAACAGCCGACAGAGCATTTCCTGACGATAATTCAGGAGTCATAATGGCATCCACAGGTGCTAGAGGTTCTACCCTAAATATCGGCCAAATGACCGCTGCTCTGGGTCAACAGTCTATCAGGGGAAGAAGGATTTACAAAGGATACCGTAATAGAGCGCTACCCCATTTCAAAACTAATGATACGAACCCAGATGCAAAAGGATTTGTGAAATCAAATTACCGAGACGGATTGAACCCTTTGGAATTCTTCTTTCATGCGATGGGCGGGAGAGAGGGTTTGGTCGACACTGCGGTTCGAACACAACAATCTGGTTACATGCAGAGAAGACTGATAAATGCTCTAGAACACTTAAAAATAGAATATGATCAAACCGTGCGAGATCCTCATGGAAACATTATTCAGTATTTATATGGCGAAGATGGGATCGATCCAGCAAAAAGCGACCACGGCGAAGCCGTCAATATCTCGAGGCTAATCGGAAGTGACATTGTTGTAGATGATGACAAAAAGGCAACGCAACACGACATAAAAACAGTTGTCGCAAAATATGCAACATATCTTAATCCAAAAATACAGAATGATTTGCAAACCGTTCTTTCTGAAAACAGCCTGAGTATGGAAGAAATTGACAGTATTCTGAAAAGAACACTAGATCTGATTGACAAGGCAATGGCTGATCCCGGCGAGGCTGTAGGAGTCGTGACGGCCCAGTCGATAGGCGAACCTGGCACGCAGATGACCCTTAGGACCTTTCATTTTGCAGGAGTTAAAGAAAGAAATGTGACATTAGGGTTACCAAGACTGATCGAATTAGTAGACGCTAGGAAAAAACCCGTGACGCCAACAATGGATATTTACCTTGATAAGGAATATCGGATAACTAGAGAAAAAGCACTAGAGGTCGCAAGAGAAATAATCTATACCCGAGTAAGCGATTTGATCGAGAAGACCGATGTTGATTATGGAGGTGTTCTTACCTTTCAAATAGGTGAGACGAAACTTGCAGAGCGAGGCTGTGACGTGCAAGACGTGTATCAAGTACTGAAAGGGTCCAAAAAGAAATACGAAATCTCTATGAATGATAAGAAATCTTTAATCAAACTGGCTATACCTGACGAGCCGGATGCACAGACTCTCCTAGCATTAAAGAACAAGCTACTGAATACTAGAGTTAAAGGAGTGGCTGATATTGAACGGGTGACGATCGTAAAGCAAGAGGAGGAATGGGTCATTCAAACTGCAGGATCGAACCTTGCAAAGGTGGTGGCAATCAATGGAGTTGACACTTCTAGAGTCACGACTAACAATGTGTATGAAATCTGGCAAACGCTTGGAATTGAAGCTGCCAGGACAGCTCTTGTAAAGGAGATCACCAACACGTTAGAGGAGCAAGGATTGGAGGTCGACATTAGACACATTTTGCTTGTAGCGGATCTTATGACCTCTAAAGGATACCTACAACAGATTGGTAGACACGGTATCGCTGGAACTAAAACTTCAGTCTTGGCACGTGCGGCTTTTGAAATCACTGTTCCAACCATTGCCAGGGCTTCACTTGAAGGACAGGTAGAGACATTAAGGGGTGTGACAGAAAACGTAATAGTAGGTGCTACCGTGCCTGTGGGTACAGGAATGGTAGACCTGTATATGCAGGTGAAAGAAAAAAATGCTGAAGACGATAGAGAAAACAATTAAAGAAGCAGTTGGCAGCCGCAAATTCAAATGTGGCCAGAAAGAGGTTCTTCAGTCCATCAAAGGGTCGAAACTTATCGTGATTTCAAGATCCGCTGACCATTCAACCAGACTGGAGCTTGAACAACAGGCTAGATCGGCTGGAGTTCCGATCCATGAGTTTGACGGTAATTCCATACAGTTGGGCAAATTATGCGGCAAGCCGTTCAGAGTTGCGGTGGTTTCACTTAAGGCCGAATAGTCTGTCTGTCAGAAAAAACTTTTTTTGAAGAATGGAAGAGGACACAAATGATTCAGGGAATGATGTTAATGAATTTATATAGATTCCCAGTTCGCAGGAGAAACAAGTCATGTTTCGTTAACGGCTTACTGCTTGCCATAAAGTACTGTTAAATGAATCAGCGTGAAGACTTAAATTGGACATTGACAATCAGCATGAATTGTCATTTGAACGCTTCAAATTGCATTTATCGTAGAGGTCTCATGGAATGACCGAAAAGATTAAACTGACTCCTGACGAACTTCGTTTGATATCTTTATTCCAGAGTATTACAAGTGCAAGTGCTAGAGATTGCATAGTTGACGACAAAATGGAGCGTGTTATTTTTGTCGTTAACAAGGGACATATGGGACTTGCAATTGGCAAAGGGGGAGCAACAATTAAACAATTACAGAACGTTGTTGCAAAAAAAGTAGAACTTGTGGAGTATTCTGACGATGCCTCTGACTTTATCCGTAATATTTTAAACTCTGAAATGGTTAATGAGGTGAAAATTAATGAACGATCAGATGGATCAAAACAGGCAGTTGTCTTCGTCGACCCAAAGAGAAAAGGCGTCGTTGTAGGCCGTGAGGGTAGGAATGCTGAGAAGGCAAGGCTACTGGCAAAACGTTACTTTCAAATATCAAATGTTCTGATAGTAAGCCCGGAAACCACTAATCAGGTGAATTTGTGAATGGCTAAATCTCCCTTAGGGTTATTTGCGGGGCGTGTTTTACGAACTAAAAGGAACAGAGGCAAATGGGCAAACAAGTACTACAAGAGAAGGATGCTAAAACTGGACAAAAAGGCAAATCCGCTGGAGGGTGCTCCACAGGCGAGGGCTATTGTGTTGGAGAAGGTTGGTATAGAATCAAAACAGCCTAACTCAGCGGTTAGAAAGTGTGTGAGAGTACAGTTAATCAAAAATGGCAAATCAATCACTGCTTTTCTTCCGAGGGATGGCGCGTTAAATTTTGTCGACGAGCATGATGAGGTCATACTTGAAGGTATCGGGGGGTCGATGGGCGGAGCTATGGGTGATATACCTGGCGTAAGATGGCAAGTTTTTAAGGTAAACGGCGTTTCTTTAAATGAGCTTGTGCGTGGTAAGAAAGAGAAGCCTAGGAGGTAAGGAAAATGAGTGGTAGAGAACATGTTAATATATTATTATTCAACAAATGGGTTACCGATAAAATCCAAGTAAAGGATTTGGGTCTACAAAAAGTAATATCTTTAAAACCCGCCGTTATTCCAATTACGTCAGGAAGGCATGTCCGTCAGAGGTTTAAGAAAGCAGAAGTAAACATAGTGGAAAGATTGGCAAACAAGATGATGCATTTTGGAAAAAGATATGCAAAAAATACAGGCAGGATGGGAGGTAAGAAAGCAAAGATGTTAACGACGATAAGAACTGCATTAGACATAATTCATTTACAGACAGGAAAAAATCCGGTGGAATTACTGGTGAGCGCAATAGAAAACTCATCACCTAATGAGGACACTACTAGGATAGTATACGGGGGAGTTGTGTATCACGTGTCAGTGGATGTCGCGCCGCTTCGCAGAGTTGATCTTGCCCTTCGATTCATAGCAGAGGGTGTACGAGAATCCAGCTACTCGAATCCTCAAACAATTGAAGAATCTCTAGCCATGGAGATAATTTCGGCTGCAAACCATGACATGTCGAGTCATGCAATAAAGAAGAAGAATGAGCAAGAGCGCATTGCTATGGCTTCCCGATAAATAGGATGCAATTTGTGATTATTAATGTATTAATAATCATATTTAACCTTTGAGTGATACTAAGAATTTTGAAGATATCGCCATATTAAAGTTAAATAACGAGCTAATATACTGAAACCCATACATGAGCAGTAAAGACGAATTCATTTTCAAAAAAAGTGCTCTGATGAGCACGAAATCAGGGAAAGATATTCTCAAACATATTATACTCCGTGAAACGGGTTACAAACAATTTCATAAATATAGTCAAAACAATGAACAAGTATTCCGGGAATTCACGAAAAGATATTTACTTTCATTACACACGCAGATTATTTCTGACCCTAATCCATCAACTACCATGAAGAAATTTACTGAGGAGATAGGATCAACGGAGCTGGATTTGAACGATCACAAAATCGATGAAGTGAAAGCAAAAATATCAAAACCAGAAATCCTAGCTGACCATGTGGATAGGCTCTTAAATTCTAATTTTGTAGTTATGACGTTTCCCGTGCTACATGCATTATTTGACGCAGCATCCCAATACCAAAAGGAAACAATTCCAACTGAGATGAGGAATTCAATCATAGATGGTCATATTATTGCTATTGATCTAAGTGAGCCCTTGGACAGGATCATAGATAAAGATGAAGACGTAGACTACCTGGATGATTACAAATTAATGTGTCCGTATATCCTGGAAATCGCAAGACAAAAAATCTCACAGGGTGGTGAATCTGTTTTAAAGGCCTTTGAAGAGGGGTTTAAGGATGCAAGAATTGGGCAATACATAGACGTAAAGCTGAAAACAAGACCCGAATCGATAAGCGACGAAAATATGATAGGTTGTTATAAGAAGTACCGATCAATAATGGGAACGGCCGGGAGAAACATGGCCTTAAACCGTAAACCACTTGCAGATATTTATCACTTAGGCATGGCAAAGGCCGGCGAATCTGTGGGCTGTGGAAATGAAATCCAAGATGCGATAAGAAATGGTCAAATCAAAATTCCCTCGTGGCCTCTGTTTTTTACGATCTTGAGCGGAGACGTCAAGAAAGGGTTTGAACTTTCGTTAAAAAAAGGGAAAAATTATCTCGAAGAAGCTAAGCTTGCTCTTGAGTTACTTCCCGAGGATTTTCAGTACAAACCGTTCTTAGAATTCCTGTTTCTGACTGTCAGTCATTATAATCAATATTGGTACAATGAGCTAAACAGAAGAGATCTTTTTGCCCTTTTGCAAAAGAACATGAATGGGACGATGAAAGTTTAGAGCAGATAGCACCAACAAAGCTTATTGTTTGTATTATACATACACGATTAACAAAATAGGAATCAGTTAATCGTCCATATTATTCTGGTTGGTGTGCTTTAAGCGTATTACAATTTAAAGAGTTCCAAATGATCATTAGAACAAAGATTAAAATCGGGACTAATTGCAAGGCACAGATGAATGTCAAGTGATTACGAGCGGGACATAGCAGAAATGCTAGTGGATAAAAATGGCCAGCTGGAAAAACTAAAGATTAATCCCGAAAGGAATAGCCTAAGAATTCAGCTAGTCATGAGAGAAATTGAAGCTCTCCAGGCATTGTTTGAGAATTATAATCTAGGCATGAACTACTTTCGTAGGGCGCGCGGTGGAAGGGCAGGGCTTAGAGACTGAATCCAAGGATTGATTGAGATCAATTAGTTGAATCAGGTATCGACAGGAGCAATTGCTGTATTCGCAGGTTTGAGCGCAGCGATCTTCTGTAATGAATTTATATAGGCAGAATTGGCATTATATGCATTTCTACATGCACGAAGAAAAAATCAAGCGACTCTACCATATGAAAAAATTGGCCGAAGGTGGTGGGGGACCAGAAAGGGTCGAAGCTCAACACTCTAAAGGTAAGCTGACAGCCAGGGAAAGAATTGACATACTGTTGGATGCAAACACATTCGTTGAGATAGATAAATACGTCACCCATAGGAGTGAAGACGCAAACGAAAAAAAATACTATGGAGACGGTATGGTCACCGGCTTCGGCTTTGTGAATGGCCGCCAGGTTTTCATATACGCATATGACTTTACGATTCTGGGAGGTTCCTTGGGCGAAATGGCGGGAAGAAAAGTTGCCAAGTTAATGGATCATGCGTTGAAATCCGGGGCGCCCATCATAGGTATTATAGACTCTGGGGGGGCAAGAATCCAGGAGGGCGTTATGAGCTTAGACGGATACGGGGATATATTTTTTAGAAATATGATGGCTTCAGGTGTAATTCCCCAGATTACTGCCAGTATCGGCCCTTGCGCAGGGGGAGCAGTATACTCTCCAGCCATGACTGATTTTGTCATAATGGTAGAAAACGTCGGTCAAATGTTCGTAACCGGCCCTGAAGTTGTAAAAGAAGTCCTAAGCCAGGACGTATCATTCGAAGAATTAGGCGGTGCTAGAACACACGCGTCAAAATCAGGCGTAGCACACTTTGTTGCCAAAAATGAGTATGATTGCATAGATAAAATTAAGACATTATTGTCCTTCATCCCCCAAAATAATGCAGAGGAAGTTCCATTGGTCGAGACAACCGATGATGTGAACAGGATGGATCCAAACATTGTCAATATTTTACCTGAAAATCCGTATGAACAGTATGACATGAAACAAATTATAAAGGCTATTGCTGATAATGGAGATTTTATCGAGGTTCATGAATTATTTGCAGAGAACATAATTGTCGGGTTTGCTAGGATGGGTGGGAGATCCGTAGGGATTGTCGCTAATCAACCTATGTACCTGGCCGGTGCATTGGATATCAATTCATCTTGCAAGGCAGCACGATTTATTAGATTCTGTGATTCATTTAATATCCCCATTGTAACTCTTGTTGATACTCCTGGTTATCTTCCAGGAGCCGATCAGGAAAGCAACGGAATAATTCGACATGGTAGCAAGTTGCTGTATGCATACTGTGAGGCGACAGTTCCCAAAATAACCTGTATAGTTGGTAAAGCTTATGGTGGAGCTTATATTGCAATGGGAAGTAAAAATTTACGTACTGACTTAAATTGTTCATGGCCTACAGCTGAAATCGCGGTTCTTGGGCCTGAGGCAGCCATTACAATAATACATAGAAGAGATCTGAAACAATCTGCTGACGCAGCGACTACAAAAAAGAAGTTGGTCAAGGAATTCCGTGATAAGTTTGCAAATCCATACATAGCAGCCGAGAAAGGCGTCATTGATGCGGTAGTAGATCCTATGGAGACTAGGCCGATGATAATCCATGCACTAGATGCTTTTGCAAACAAGAAGGAGTCTAGGCCATCACGAAAACACGGTAACATAAATTTGTAGGGCGAGAATAATGGGACAAGTGATCTCCAGTATTTTAATTGCAAATCGAGGCGAGATAGCTCTTAGAATTATCCGTGCCTCGAAGGAGCTCGGAATTAAGGCTATTGCTGTTTACTCGGATGAAGATACTAGATCAGTACATGTAAAAAGAGCTGACGAAGCGTATCACATCGGTCCTTCTGCTGCTGTAGAAAGCTACCTCAATATACAAAAGATTATTGAAACTGCGACGAAGGCTGGAGCCGATGCGATTCACCCAGGCTACGGGTTTTTATCTGAGGATGAAAATTTTGCAGACACGTGCGAGAAGAAAGGTATCGTCTTCATTGGACCTAGCAGTAAAGCCATGGCTGTGACAGGTGACAAGATGAAATGTAAAGCACTGATGAAAAAGGCAAACGTCCCTGTGATTCCTGGCAGTGAGGGAAACATTGATGACGTTGACAAGGCAGAGAGCAATGCTCGTAACATTGGTTATCCAGTTCTCCTAAAATCAGCATTTGGCGGTGGAGGAAGGGGCATCAGACTCGTAAAAGACGAGAAGCAGTTAAGACAGGAATTCGAGATTGCAGCGGCCGAATCAAAGGCTGCTTTCGGAAAGGCTGCGCTCTATGTCGAGAAAGGTCTCGAACGTATAAGGCATATAGAATTTCAACTCATTCGAGATTCGTATGGGAACACTAGACATTTATTTGAACGTGAATGTTCTATCCAGCGGAGGCATCAGAAACTGATCGAAATGTCCCCCTCTCCGGTAGTTAGTGAGGAAACGAGACAACAAATAGGAGAAATCGCAATCAAAGCGGCGGAAATCGTAAATTACCTCAATGCTGGCACAGCAGAATTTCTACGAGATAAAGAGGGTAATTTTTATTTTATTGAGATAAACTCTAGACTTCAGGTTGAACATCCAGTCACTGAACTTGTCACAGGATTAGACCTTGTGAAGCTACAAATTTCTATAGCTCAAGGAGAAGAAATTTCTTTTAAGCAACAGGACCTCAAAATGCATGGCTGTTCCATTGAATGCCGAATCAATGCGGAAGATCCCTTTTATGACTTCGCACCATCAGTTGGCACAGTTGGTCAATGCAATCTCCCTCAGGGCCCAGGAATTAGAGTAGATAGCTACCTTTACCCTGGCTGTACGGTATCAGGTTATTACGACTCCTTGGCTGCTAAAATAATTGCGTGGGGCCAAAACCACGAAGAAGCTCGCTCGAGGATGAAAAATGCTTTGAGAGAGTTTAGTGTTGAAGGCATTAACACGACTACCCCATTACATGATACGATATTGAATAACGCCGATTTTATCAAAGGAGATCTATCCACAGACTTTCTTGAAAGATTCAATATACTAGATGCAATGCGTAGAGACTATAGAGATATGTGTAACAGGAACGCTTCAGTTGCAATAGCCGCGATACTACTACAATCAGAATTCATAAGGAGAACAGGAGGCGATGTCGCACGCATCAAAAAAAGCGAAAGGGCATCTAGATGGAAGAATCTGGGACAGAGCGGAATTGGAATTTAAGGTAGCTGAAACGCAGCAGGAAGTAGATGGAGAAGTAGTTCATTCACTCAGCGATGGCTCTGTTATATTAAAAATAGATCAAAAGGAGTATCATGTCATGATATTGAAATCAGGCACGGACGAGGTTGAATTCATATTTGAGAATTCATTTCATGTAGCAAAGATAGTTCGATCTAACAGCTCTGAAACAACGATTCTACTAGATGGATACCCCTTAACAATAAAAAAACATTTCAAATTTGCTGACATGCTCTACAAAACACTACCGTCGACGGTATCTGTTGGAAACAACAATTTAGCTAGCCAAATTCCTGGCAGAGTAGTAAACATTTTATTAAATGCTGGATCGGCTGTGAAGGCCGGTGATTCTGTAGTAATACTTGAATCTATGAAAATGCAGGTGGCAGTAAAAGCGCATAAAGATGGCAACATACGAGAAATAAAAGTCAAGAAAGGAATGACAGTGGGTAGGAACGATGTTGTCGCAATTATCGAGTGATGAAGGATTTTCATGACTCTTCATTATTCATTAATAAAGATAGGGTTCAATCAAGGGTTTATCGGCCTCTATAGACACTTCAGACGACAAATGACACCGGATTTGTACATTTTCGTCGGAGGAAAAATAAGGTCCCATAAGTATGACTTTCGATGTGTTTATTACAGCAGGTCTTTTGGTGTTTCTTAGGCAACTCACATACTGAACGAGACTGGCTGAACGGTAAACCAAGAGATACAATAGCATGTGACAACTCCTTGAGCGCTGGCTCTGTATCTGGTATAATTAGCGAGTGGAGGAATGCATTGACCTATCCAGTTGCCGACGCCCTGAGAGAGCTTGGAATAATGCTCAGAAAATCAAGGATTACTGCATCCCAGTGTGCTTTAGGATTTAAACTCGCTAGTATTATGAAAGAGATGGGCGTAGGTGAAGACAATTTTGGTCTATTCATCTCTGATGTTTATAACAAGTGCAAGAATATCGGTATCCAACCCGAGTATATTTCTTATAACATGAAACAAATACTCGACCTAGCTGGATCTATTCCGCTATCGCAGATCTCTAATTATATTCAGGAAAAGACCAGCGAAAAGCGAAAACTGGAGGAAAATATCACAAAACTAGGACAGGAAGAACTAGAATCAAGAGCTACTTTAATGCTGACCCTAGTTCAACTTTCTGAACTAGAGAAATTCTCTACTCTAAAAGTTGAACTAGACAAGCTAGGAATATCCATTGATGATATTCGACGCACTATAGGAATTATTCGAGGCGTGCAACAAAGCGGATACAAAGTAGAAACCATAACTCGATTACTAGCGGCATGGGATGCATCGACTGCAATTCGAGCTCAGCTTGAAAAGAGCATTAAAAGTCTAACTGTTGGCGAAGTTGAGCTTCAAGAAAAAAATGATCGCTTGTGGAATCTCCTCTTGATTCATAAATGAAAATTATCATTATGCGAGGATCTTCTTCTCTTGGACTTAAGGAATTGAAGCTGTTATCTGGTACAATAAAGGAGGTGGCAGCTGCAAATAATATAGCTCCTGATATAGCAGTGCGGAAATTTTTCGGTAGAATAGATATTGAAAAAAATTATAATACTAAGTTAGGCTATGATTCTAAGTTAATAGGTCTTAAATCTGAAACAGACAAAACAAATAACGAACTGATCATTTTGCAGAAAAATCTGGCCAATAAAAATCAAGTAGACAAGGCATTCGGCGAACTAATCTTGATGGGATTAGATGACCAGCAAATATTAAATTTGGCCTGGGCCTTACAGTCTAACATTAGCAATAAGGAATCATTAGAAGCGGATTTGAAGAAATATGGCAGTCTCAAGAATTCAATTGAAGAATTAAATCAGGAATTAAGACTATTGGAAAGTCAAAACAAACAGATGGAATCAAGAGACCGTTTAAACATGCCTAAGGATCTACTTGAGATATGGGAAATGCAAGAATGCACTATATTAGCACCTCTCGTAGAAGTAGCAATAGGAGAGAAGGTTGAG
>JBAVTY010000298.1:0-2059 GCA_049696495.1 Candidatus Nitrosopolaris sp. | reverse complement strand
GCAGGATCAGGCTTACCTTTTCCTTCAAATTGGTGATTTTGTTGCTGTAGGCATATCCCTTGAGTTTGAATATATCTAATGCCATTTCAGCAACCGGCATTCCTTCAAGCAAAAAGAATGTTCTCCTATCGAAATCAATATCAGCTACTTCGTTAATAGCTATACCAAATAGCATTTGTTTTCTAACTGTACAAGAAAGGCTATTTCCAGGAAGTTTTTGGAGATGAAAAGATATCACCTTGCAAGTATCAGTTAGAAAATTTATGCTAATTGGGATATCTTCATAACTACATAATGAAATGGCATTGCATCTACCAATACCCCATCCATGTCAAATAGTATAGCCTTCATTTAATTTGAAACAGGAATAACCGTAATAATAATTAGTCATTTGGGATTCGAATCTCCTTAGTCCATTATTAGGAGTAGTTATGTTACAGGTGCGATCTTATCTTTCATATATGATATATTGAGCAATAATAGTTCATTGAAGCATTTTAATCCCGTGTGTCTCCCCTCTTAAGTCTAGAGTCGATTATCTTTCTTTAGCCTATGAAGATTGATCGCGTGGTAAGTCTGTTGCATATCTATAAATTCGCACTAGACTTTAGCCTACAACTTTTTACAGTTTATTTTTCAAGGAGTCTTCTAGTATATGCTTCACTAAGGAGTTGTTGTAATATAACTAGACCCTAACATAACAAAACTTTCTACTACGATCTGCATTCATTTTGTTTTTATCATTTGGTTGTATTTCTCATATTATGATAACGATCATGCCAATCAAGATTAAATCATATCTATCGATATCATTCTCCTATTCCGTGGTTGGACTAACGACAATCATTCTAGTCCTCATGACTTCCGCTATATTGACAAGTGTTGCAGCATACGCACAAATATTTACATTTCCAAATGCTCATTCTAATATCAGTAGTACAACTACTGATACTCATAGTCGTCTATCAAAATTGCAAGAGCAACAAACAAGTCAACCTAATCTACATTTAGTAAAAATTACTTCACCCATTAAAGGTCAACAAGTTTCAGTGGGTAAGGAACTCGAAATATTTGGAATTTCTGCAGATAACGCAACAACTTCTGGTTGCGGCGTCTCTGTTAAGGTAAATGGTATCAATTCATATCAAAACGTTTCCCGGGCTAGCACTAGTGGACAGATGGACTATTCGAAATGGAACTTTACCTTAACGCCAGCCTATACTCTTATTAAACCAGGACAGAATAAGATCACCGCCAAATTTTCATGTACCAATAAACCTAATTTAATATCACACAATAGCGTAAACGTAACTGGTGTAGGTTCGACGACTAGTAATTTTACCCATCCTGTTCCTTCAAATGCTACCCATCCTGTTCCTTCAAATCTGAATACTAAGCATAATAATCAAGTATTATCAGTTTCACTCCATTTAGCAAGGAATTCTCTTCACCCTGGAGATAAACAGATTATAACAATAATAGTCCTTGACAAGAACATTGGTACTGCCGTTACAGGAGCTTCAGTATTAGGAAAAATCTCGAATCCAGCCGGACCGTATAAGAACGTGAAAGGCAGAACAGACGACACAGGAAAGGCATCCTATTCTTGGGTAGTCAGTAACGGAGACGCAATTGGTAAGTATAAAATAACTACGGATGTATCTGCTCCAAGCTATGAAAAATATTCAACTTCTAAAATGTTCAAAGTCACTCCTATTGTCAATACTGTCCCCTCTTTCCCAGTAACTCCAGATAATATCAATAGCAATACTGATCCTATAATTCCATCAAATCCAGATATTATAAATAGCAACAATGACCATCATAATCATCACAACCACGCTCCGCCTATAATTCCATCAAATCCATATAATGCTAATAGCAACAATGACCATCATAATCATCACAACCACGCTCCACCTATAATTCCATCAAATCCATATAATACCGATAACAATAACCCTCCACCTATAATTCCATCAAATCCATATAATACCGATAACAATAACCCTCCACCTATAATTCCATCAAATCCATATAATACCGATAACAATAACCC
>JBAVTY010000297.1:0-2284 GCA_049696495.1 Candidatus Nitrosopolaris sp. | reverse complement strand
CTCCTGTATTGTTCCTTCTAAAAATGGAAATTTAATGACACTAGGAGATAATTCTGGAACTCTATATAGTGGATCCTTGTGGGTATAAATTAGAAACGCCTTCGATTCTACAGCGCATTGATAATTCTTCCCTCCTTGATAATTCTTTTACATATAGCGGGGAGCTTTATGTTTTGAATAACATCAAGGAATTTGGCAGCAACTATCGTACGCTTTATGATTTAAGGTCATATTTCACTAACCTCTAAGGGTGCATCTTTCGTCTGCGGATATCGATATCCCATTCGTCTCTTGAGTTAACCATGCAAACCTGATATTCATAAGTTTTAAGATTTTGGATTCCTTTGCAATAAAAAGTCTTAATTCTCCTCTACGTGTCAAGCTTTTTGGGGTGGGGTGTCCTAAGCGTTGGAAGTTCGGGTTCTCTTGTTTTATCTACTTTTTTTACCAATATTCGCTCTCACATTGCGCTTCTGAAGAGACATTTCTTAGTGAGATGTATTGTTTGATCCCTTCTAACCCTCTAAAGACTCATCAACTCTTCTGACATCTGGTAAAACATTCTCACACAAGTTTACAAGACAAAGAGAATTCCCGTACTTCTGTCAACTACATCCTGCTATGACAGGGACAGTCATTGTTGCTTAGAAAGATTTAACGCTTTACTTTTTAATTAATCATTTATCATCAAACATGAGGAACCTTTTATACTTGTCAGTGAACTACTCTAATTCACTCCAAGATGAACAATGGTCAGGCATGGAGAGATCTCTTCTTAATGGTAATCAGAAACGGAACAAAGGACAAGATCGAGCATAATAATCGAAATGTTCAAGGTTCGCAAGTAAGCCTCATCAACAACAAACAGATAATCAGGTCGTTTGGACTTTTGTTTGTTATATAGAAGAGCTCAAGAAGGCGCATCATTGTTATGACTATATCAGGTGACATAAAGTAATTCTGTTGAGACGCAAGATCCTGGTTTCAGCATATCCATACGTTCCAGAATGATGAATTCAGTTCGCATGTTCTATGAGCCGTCGATGCACATATCAACACAGTCCAGAATCAGTTGCTCCAACTCTGCAGGAATTTTAATGCCATTGTATAAGGCTCTTAGAACTTCCTGCATGATATTCTCTGCTTTCAAAAAGAGTTCGTCATTCTCTGTCGTCATCATCATTCATTCTTTGGCATAGTCTGTTAATAACACTAAGTATCCATCTATCTTTTACTTCTTATCTATATTTGTTGATAATCGATACAGTTGTCTCCGGCTGACGAATCGCACTCGGTAGCTTGAGTCGTTTCATGTCACCACTGAAGCGATCCGACCAAAACAGAATGAGATGCACAAGCAGCCGGCGAAGTGACGCCGGAATCATAGGTTCGAGTTCGGCAACCATATTTAATTGCGTTCCGATGAATAGGTTCAATATATTCCCGCACTTGAAAGGACACAAATACCACGTGTCCGAGATCGAATGTTTCGTCGTTCGCAAGGACCTCCTAACAAAAGAGAAATAGCTCACAATACTTCACCTCAATCAATTGCTCGGAACGACGCGCTCTTCCATGGGCGAAGTCCTACGTATTTGATGTGCACGAGGGCAAGGTGACATGGTAACTATTCGAGGGCCAGCTCTTCATGATGGGGCCTGGGTATATCCAGCAGTGTATTAGGTATTCCTTCGCTCTCGAGGGCATTCTCCAGCATCTAGAGAACCACGACGTCACTTACTTGGAAGTGGCGCGTGCGCCGATCGAGGAGATCGAAGTCGTTCGCAAGTCTGGTTGGCGATTCACTTGGATTTCGTCTTACAACACTGAATTCAACTATGATTTTAATGTATGCTCCAGACCTCAGGACATCGCGATCCTACTACACCAGGACTGGAGGATCTCTCTGGCCATAGCGTGTTGTTCAAGAACGATGCAGCCCAGCTATTTCACACCTATTTGACATGTGATCGGGCTTATAGGTTTCTCGACGTGACGCCGAAGGGACTAAACAAGAACGGGTCCTCCAATGCCCTCGGTGACTGGGTGCGGCTTACGTACATGTGAAGGGCGGGATAGTTGAAGGAAATAACCGATATTATGTACCCAGCTGCATAACTGAGTGGAGGGGAAAAAGAGCCGTTGTTAGTTGAACCTTGGGTTGCAATAAGATCTGCAGGTCCCCTACTTCAGCGAGATAGTTGTACATCCCATCCACAAGATCTCAGGTAAATTGCAACCACAAATTCTGCCATTCTACCAAATTTGCTCCACGAATAGCATG
>JBAVTY010000296.1:0-5976 GCA_049696495.1 Candidatus Nitrosopolaris sp. | reverse complement strand
AATTGGGCCTTGCTTATTAAGAGCCTGCTTCAAATAATTTTTAATGATGTGCTCGGAATAAGGATTGATATTATTAATCTATCAAATACGACACTCGTGTTTCAATTTGAAAACAATGGCGACCAAGCGGCGGCTATAATTCATTCCACAAGTCGTATATAATGTACTACTACTGATTTTTGTCTAGTAGATTACAAACAATATCTAGTTCTGACATAGGATGATCTGGACATCATTTGGCAGTTCTATTTTCAATCTTTGGATTTCCATAAATTAATCACTGCATCAGATATACGTATCAAATTAATAGTAATTAAACTATGTCAACAAAATCATTATGAATTGATAATAGCTTATTATGTTCACGTTGGGCCATGGGGAGGTGTTTGATTTATTATATTGGCCGTCCAATTTTGCTGAAGCCGATAGCATTATGCGGTAACACTATACTACCATTAATATGCGATTTGACGCCACGGTGTTCGGCCACTGCTTGCTGTCCGTCAATAAATCCATTACACTTCTTGTTTCGCTTTATCGACAATACGCGTGTTATTAATCATAATACGAAGTGACTAAATTATGATACTTAGCTTAGTGGCGAACGATCGTGTGACTTTCCAAGAAAATGATTACAATAATGACATACATTTTTATTTCATTCTATTACATTTCTTAACTCACAAAATACGCGTACGAGTTATGAAAACTGAAAATAAATATAGCCACTAGGTAGTAATTAACTACTTGGCATAAGTAGAAAACGGAAACCAAAATATCGATTTAGTTCGGTAACTTTAAGAAGATGGACACAGACGTAAACCTGTATATGTCAGGTCAGTGGCTTGAGCTGTGCGCAGCGCTAGCACACGATTGTTATGCCTTTCCAGGTCAACACAATAACGTTTGAGTCCATCAAATCTTTCAGGTTGGTTAACATGTATACTTGATAATGCGGTTATTTCCCGTACGTTGAACTTTTTGTCCAGCTTACAACAGTACTTAATACGAGTAAATTCCCTCATTCACAAACTAAAACACAACCATTACCGTCATCATTTGCATAAAGAAATGTGTATCACAGCTTTTATCCTATGTATATTACTCGGAATTAAAAATTCAGGGTATACTGAAAAACCGGATATTTGTCGCCAGTACTCTTAAGTAGAATATGTCACGTCTCTAAATGTAAGAAAGATTTAGATTTGGCAGATGGTTTTATTTAACTTCTGTTCTAGTCCAGTCCTTGTTGTATGTATAACCAACTTCTGTTCTAGTACTGCTTTATGTCTTTCTCATCGGCTGTTTTTTTGTGCGTTCCGTTGCAAAATGGCTGATCATCACTTAGAGGCTGCAACAGTTTGGTTATTCTCTTCTAGCTTTGGTTGTAAAGCATCATAAAATGTCATTCTCATACCAAAAATAGACAAAGTATTTGGTCTTCATATCAGGATATTCCTGCATGATAGATTGAGGGGAAACCAAAACGTGACCAAACCCCTCAATCTGCGATTATTATAGAAAGTATTCTGATATAATAAAGACAAGACGTAGGAAATACTACTCAAAGAACGCAGACAGGTTGAGGGCGTATGGAAGGAATTATCAGAAACGTAAAGCGATGATTTGGATATCACAACAATAGAAACATTCTCACCGCAAGACTGTTACGCATCTCCTTGCCCCTGGATCTAATGGTGAGATGCGCTGGATTGAAAATTACTGGACTGGCTTGCGTCTCTGCCACGAATGTTATCGCAAGATAATCTACCCTCCTAAAGGAAAAGCATCTTAGAACAAAGGCGTCAACGTACTTTGGAAAAAACAGAGAGTACTGTCGTAAAAACCGGAAGATATATGGGCGCGCAAAGGAGATAAGATCTCTAAAGCGTCAAATAATAAATGGCTGATTAACAAGTCTTAGGAAACGCGTCAGATATAGTTATAATACAAATACTATCAAAAAGGCATGTCTCGTCTTGACAGATACTTCTTGAAGTGAATAAAATCGCCAGCGAAGTAGGAGGTTTGATTCCTTCCCGAGACACCAAAGTCTTTTACTTCACATAGTCTTCCGAGCTCTCCGACGTATGTATTATTTTCATTTCAGAAACATTATATGATTATAGATTCGACTTCCGTCTTTGGTTACATTATACTTCTTTATGGTAATATGTCTGTTAGGTCCTATGATATGCTTTCCTTCAATTAGGTCCACTTTTTCTAACTGTCATAGATGGAAAGATGTTGTACGTAAAATTATAAGTGAATTCCATACTGTGAAACATTACGAAGAAAGAATGCATCGTTTCAAGAATTGAAGCCTCTCAGGACGGAAGCCCTTACGTTTATGTGACATTTTCTGATCCGAATGATTACAAGCCAGGCGCCGAAAAGCCCGCAGAATCCATTTGCTATGAATATGATGGCACCCTCTTCAACAAAGCGCCGTGCCGTGACAAGACCTATACCACTGTTTCCTCCAGTGATTACTGCAATCTTTCCGTCAAGTCGTTTTGTAATTAATCCAGTTTGATTCAAATTAAGAATAGTAAACCAGTAGTTGGAAGCAAGATCATTATTGGACAAGTTATTTGCTTTCGAGTATATCAAGTTTAATTGGATATGACACACAAGTTCCGGCATGATGAGTTTGCTCAGGTATAGTCTCCATTTTTCACCCGGAATAAATTAGTGCTTTAATATACAGTGTAGTGAACGAGAAAAGAACCGTTAGAATGCCTAAATCGCAGGATCCTTCAAATTATCTGAAATATTTTGACCATTCCAAGAATCATCATGCTTCTTTCAATATCCTGCCTTTGCCGGTACTAACCATAGTAACGCCTTTCTGTTGTGTAATTCCACAAAATTCAATTTCTGCCACACGTATCCCTAAGTCGACCGAAACTTTGAAGAAAATCTTACCTATACCCTTGGTTATCCGAAACACAGCCTCCATGTCTTTTCGTAAGTCTTCGAAAGGCATAGAAATATGTGAAACAAGAACTTCCTTGTTTGTATCTGTCAAGTCTTCGGTCTGCTTGATTGAAGATGTGATCTCATCATTCAATGAAGGCGTTACCGTCAGTTCTTCCTTCGATTCAGCGTATCCTGTTCCTTCTTCATCATTATAGTCAAATCCATTTTGATTGGTTTCATGATGAGGATGATTTGACGTATGTTGTTTTGATACTTCTTGCCAATTATGCTCATATCAGTGATCAAATCTACACATGAAAGTAAGAGTTTACTTCTACAGAGAGGTCGATCCTCAAGTTATTCTTAAAGACAATAAAATTAGCGGACAGGCGTTAAATACTATTGGCTAAAGTTTAGAGAAGAAGAAAGACCCTTTGGAATACCAGTAAAGGAAAAGAGAAGTCATAGCAGAATATCTGTTGTTGTAATAATAATTGATATCTTGTATCCTTTTTTGCTCTTAGTTTGGCTTTATAATTCGAATTGCGTGGTCTTGTCCTCTTGCTGTTATCCTATAGTATACTTCGTGCTTTGTATATAGTTAATACATTATTATAATAATAAATCTATTTTTTAGTAGAATTTGCTTTGTTGCATGATTAATTGTGTTATACGTGGTACTCATTTGACCACTCGACATTTAGCTTGCTAGCAGCTCGTAATCTAGGAAGAAAGGTTTTTCCAATATAAAGTACTAAGAGCACCTGCGTGGTCTTGTCCTCTGTTATCCTATAGTGTACTTCGTACTTTGTATATAGTTAATGCATTATTATAATAAGACTAGTATTATGAATCTATTTTTTTTAGTAGAATTCATAAACTAAGAAACGTTTATCGACTCCGCATCAGAACATTATCGTTGGCATTAAGCTCCAAAGGGAGAGTAATGCCTCCCAGATAGAGATAATGGAGGCGTATCCTTCGCCATTTTAGATCATACTTATAGCATTGGTGATATAGGTTATAGGTATATGTTCCAACACATATTATGATAAAGGATGAGATTAATTATGTGTTTTACTTTATGTACAAATCACAGCTGCAATGGCTGAGACTTAAACAATCGTTGCTTTTGCGAACCTATCTGCTACTTCAGTAACCTTTACCTTGAGCCTGTACCCAACTTTTCCGTTCTCTATAAAAATTACAAAACCCTGTATTCTAGCAATTCCGTCTCCCTTTCTGCTAATGTCAGTAACATCTACTTCATATTCCTTACCTACTTCTACCGGTTTCGGGCCAGGTGAACCTCTGCTGCCCCCACCACCATAACTTCTACCCGTGCCTTGGTCGTAGCTACTGTCTTTACCGTAACTCATATGTAATCGTGTTTGGTTCTTGTCCTAATATAAAGATCGTAGCCTAACACTGCTGAGCAAGAAAGTAATCTTCTGCGATGACTCTATCGGTTCTTCGAGCTTTTGTTTCCTGGAATAGGAATTCCGGTTATAGAGACGATGGTTTCTACAAAGCCAAGGATCTTATAAAGTCTATATATGCGATTATCTGATTGTTGGGATTACTCAATTTTTGTTGTTGTTAAGTAAAGCAAGCTTCATTCCGTAAAGTTTTCGTGAGCTAAGACATATTCTTTAAACTTTCTAAACATCATGTCATGGTTCATCGCCATTTCTTGGTGGCTATCTAGATGCTCAATAAATTTTTCTTTTTTATTGATACCTCTTGCATCCTTGCATAAAGGGCAATCAGTCACGATAGACAAGTAGAGATTGTGGTAATTAAAGAATATGTCTACACAATTTTCTAGGCGTTTATAATCTGCATTCTGGATAAGCTAATTTTTTCTGAGGTCTTCCTTTCCATTTGTTTTTAATTAAACCCAAATGACAGGATTAAAAACTTCACGGTTTAAGTCCTTTTTTGATTTTATCAATTTCAGACTTCGCGGCTTGCTTAACATGTGTATCTGCCAAACTAGCAATATCACAAACTTCTAGAAGTTTGGGTATGGCCTCTTCGCCGTATGCGGCTAATGCCTCAACGGCTTTAATCCCTTCATAGGTGTTCGGTGTCCTTACTGCGCGGCGCCGTAGTTCTTCTATCCGCACCTCCTGTTCTTTGTTTGACAATATTTAGTACATCAGATATCCTCTATAATATATCTCCTTTTTTCGGCGGTACGCGCACAAAGTTGAGGTTGCTCTTGTTATGAAATATAAGAAGCAGTACTGGCTAAATATCTTGCTATAGTGGCCGCAACATATTCTTTAGGTTTGCGCACTCTAGATCATATCATATATAAACGTGAGGCGAGTCTATCTATTGTTATGGCAGTACTTATGGTATATAAGAGAAATTCTACGTTTATGGACTTGGCTGAGTTAGTGGATCAGATAAGTAAATTAGGATTAGTTGATGCATTGCAAAAATATCACAATAAACCACTTGAAATGGAAGCCAAGAGCATAGTTGCAGGACCTAGTTTTCTTCAATACTTAAACAAACTATTTCAAATCCAAATATCAGCAGGTGATATCATACAATTTGAATCTGGAAATACTAGCAAATACTATATGCTATCAGCAACTGGAACATGGGATGAGATAATCAGATTACAATAATAGTCTCCTTTAATAGGACAGCAAACCAACTGACATTGACACAACCACAAACTGACATTAACTCTGCAATCGGATATCGAATAACGCAGATTGTACATTGTTAAGATAAGTACATCCGTACATCGCATTTTCTATCACGCACCAATTTGGATTCTACTCACCCTCTGACACCTCATTTTCTGTTGTGTTCCAATTGATATTCTATCTCGCATTGGCCAGAACAAAACTCATTTGAATTGCTGTCATCTCCAATAGGGTCACCACAGTTTTTACAAATACCCTTTTTACTCATATAGTTAAAACAAGGATTTTGTTATTACATCTTTCCATATAGGAATAAGCAAATCGATATATGTTTGGAAGCGGATACGACTCGAATATACATATGCTAGTCAGGGTACCTTATTTCAGA
>JBAVTY010000295.1:0-1776 GCA_049696495.1 Candidatus Nitrosopolaris sp. | reverse complement strand
TAACAATTTTTAGATTTTCTAGAAACATCACAAAAATCCTTGTATTATATATAACTGCATCAAAGAGCTATGTATTGAAACATCAAATTATCTAATACTTTCAATGATTCGAGCCAAGACAATGATGCCCTTATAAAAGAGCAAAATCTGATACAATAACTATTAATCTAGATAACCAGGCTACAGGAAACCATTTCCAAGGGCAGCCAATCTATGGTATTGTTGAATCGATGAAAGATTCAACTGGCAACGAGATCTTAAATGCACAGCAGCAAGCCTAGGGAAAGAGATGGGAGAATTCTTTTAAAGGTAAGCTAGACAATCATTAATTGCTCTATCACTTTATGTTAAATCACCTTCTTCAACGTGATCTCCTATTTTCTATATTTTTCCGCTTATCTCAGCACCAACTAACAATGCGTCACGCATTCGATGTCGAGTAAACCGTGACCATACCGACCACCTTGGCGCACCAATCAACCATCCTTTCCAAATGCCGGGTTTCCACATCGACAATGTTGGGTGGATGAGAGAACTATTCTTGGATGTAACTCAAATTCTAGAACATATAAAAAAAGAAAGTTGCGAGGAATATAGTGCTTTTTATACTTGATAATTCTCTCTGTACCTTCCATAGAATCTTAGAAAATATCAAGAAGGCGCCTTCTACTTTATCGTGGCACCTCAAGAGATTATGTGAAGCTGGAATAATATCCATTACATATGGCCACCGTAGGCTACAGCTTTACAAGGTAGTTAACAGATAGTCAACAAATAACTCCAAAGCATATACTAGCAACAACTGGCTATCCAGCATATTATTTTCAATGGGTAGAAGTGGTTATTGCACGCAGCACTTTTTCGGTCAGCACAAATTCAGAAATTACCCCTTTGAATTACCTTTTCCATGAAGGATTGTAAAATTTGAGATTTGGTTTCTTGGCACAGACCGTAATCTATCTATGTAAAGTCGTAATTTCTCCAGCAGCAGAATCTGTAAAGTTCTTCAAAAATGAATAACCTTCATCTGTAAGTGCTAAAAAAGCGTTCAAGTAATTACGTTCCTTAAGATAATTTATCCATATCGATACCAGTTGCTCATCGTCATTAAATTCTTCTACTATATCGTTCCAAGTTCTTCCGTCTGAGATGCATCTTAGTATATAAATTGCTTGTTTTATTCGCGATAGGCTGTGGGCTGGGTCTCGAACCCTTTGTTCTGGCATTCGAAATTTCTCCATTTAGAATTTTTTCAGAAATAAATTATCATCTAGGTCTTGTAAACTCCAAGGTAAGTCCACGCCTTGCATTATAATCTAATCTGTATGTTTCATCAAAAGAAATGGGCACCGACTCAATCTTAACATCCTTACATGAAGGGCATACATCTGGGCACGCTACTACAGCAGTCGCAGACTCCATGGGAGACACTTTCAGGCAAAGAGGTTTGCAAGGGCAATACCATGACTACACACCGCATCAGCAGCAGGCTCCGTCACCGTTAATACCGCTACCACCACCATCGGTCCAGGATGTCCTACCATATCCACATCCTGTCAGTCAATACCATTATGCTAAGCCAACTATAGATCGACTAATATTTTGAATACTAAAACAACCTGAACAAAACGTGCCTTGAAAGTTATTGGCTATTCCTGATAGAAAGATGAAATTGCTTTCCCTAAATCCTCTTCAAATTTCCTTAACAACCTGTGAAAACTATCTTCAAGCTCACTGACCCTCTTTTCTGTTTCAATTTTAAATGATTCAATATCA
>JBAVTY010000294.1:0-7671 GCA_049696495.1 Candidatus Nitrosopolaris sp. | reverse complement strand
TTCAGAAATCAATCAGATATTGGACAAGCAGTACAAGGATGGACTGAGAATTACAATGCTACTCATGGGAGAAGGATAACTGACATCTTACAGATAGGAGTAATGCAATCGGTTACATAACTCTTAAGCAGGTCCCCAGGCTACCTCCTGCAGATAATATATTTATATATTTTGGAATAAAAGACTTTTTTCCTTCTGACTTTAACTGCTGGTACAATGAGACTACCAATAAGTTTCCAAATGAATACGCATAACAATAAAATGGGGTATGATAAAAAATGCGGTACGTAAAGCCATTCCCATTGAAAGTCATGAGAAACGTTTACTGAATTTCCGAATTGCTCTTTTAGGTTGTTCAGATATAACTCTGAAACCGCATCTATAGTTAGATTCTGCTCGGCGACGGCTCGATGTGCATCAATTTCAAAGAGAGTAAAGTATGCTAGGCCGCTTCTCTCTCCTCTTTCCTTATTGTCTCTCCTGCCACCTTTAAGTGTCATGACAAATTCGAAACCACTAGTCATTCTATCATAGATCTTGATAATGGCGCTAGTCCCTGTAACTTCCAAGGTGGTGATGATCTTCTCTTCTGGTTCTGTTAGTGTGTACTTTGCAAGTAATCGTAGATGATTAAGATACTCTCGGTAGACAGGAGATACCGACTCTATCAAACGTTGTGCATTTTCTTCGCCAATTTCTTTTTTGAACCGTAAGTCAAAGAAAAGAAGCCTATTGGCGATATTAGATCCGAACATTCCCATTTTTGTTACTAGTGCAGCCCGTTCATTTGAAGATGTGTCCGCGGCATAGCACAGATGAGCGTAACCGCTAGCTATACTGATTTTTTCTGATATCTCTTCGATTGAATGAAGAAAGTTTTCGAATTCTAGAGTCGTAACATTGTCATGAAGGTCTTTGCGCCTACTTTCAAGTTGTGTTACCTTCGTTACAATAGATTGCAGAAATTCTTGAAATTCGTTTCCGTTTGGATCCTTGATAAGATCGTCCAATCCCCAAGATCCAATTTTAGGTTTGAACAAGAGAGTCATAGATGCATAATTGGGCGTTTACAATTAATTAGTTTCTATCTTTATTTCTTTTCCTCTGATGCCATTATATTTAATCCTAGGTGTTGGATGGTCCCCTATATCGACTGTTATAGGTGCTATTGTAACATCATCGGCCCTGTGTCAAACAATGCCTCAAACGAGAGGTTATTGATACTGAATATAAGACCATTGAACGGATACACAGGGAACCACGATAATGACATCAATTAGACCACAATGATGGCGTTTCACGCTAAAGCATATATCACTGAATTAGGCTATCACGGTAATGAATGTAACAAATACTGACGAAATATACACGGCTGAAGATCTCCGGAAGCACCTGAGAAAGAGTGGCATCGATATCCCATTAAAAGACGTCGTCAAGCTTTTATCACAGATCACAGATGAAAAACGAAAAAATTAATGACAAATGAGCCTCGATTCATCAGCAAGAACGTGACATCATATACGTTTGCGGCAAAATATTCGCGAGCAGAGAAGTATACGGATCCCGTTCTAGAAATGGATGATTTAATCGTTGTTGTTGTTGAGGGTATCACGTCAATCAATTCCAATTTTATTTGTTGCCTATGTGTGTAGGTACAACAATTAGTACCAATATCAACACCAACGGCACACGCTATACATGCGGGACGGGGGTGATAGTCTTAAATAGCGTGATAAGTGACACCGCAAAATATCGATATATTGAAAGTCATATATTTTTTCAATATCCCTCGCAATCTTGCGTATTATTGAGAAAGGCTCAACGTGTGAAAGAGATATCTAAAGCGCCTACTTTTTTTCAATTGCCCGCGCCCATAATTTGTATCAAATTTAATTCACATCCCTGCAGTTGGACTTTGCAGTACCTGTAAGATAGATATTTCGAGAATCATTTTATTGAGTAAAGCCTATATATTCATAATTGGTATAGGCTTCAATGAATATGAAAGTATCAGTTGTTGCTATCACTACTGTGGTAATGACATTGTTCATTGCTTCAGCAGGCGTCGTTGGTTCAACAGTATTTGCACAACAATCGCAGAACGCACATTTTATCGCGGATCTATCAGGAAAATCTGCAATTCCCCCGAACCTTTCGACACAGGCGACAGGTAAAGCAATCTTCACTGTCACCGATGGTGGTAAGAAAATGCTATACTCTGTAAATGCAACTAAGATAAACCATGTTGATAATGTCGTTCTTGTATTTTCCGCTGGGGCTCCGGGTTCAGGACACCGTGCCAATAACGTGGTTCTATTGCGCTTAGGATCTCAACAAGGAGCGACAGGTCCGATAAATGGTTTATTGGTGCAGGGGAATATCACATCATCCAGCCTTGTAGGACCTCTTAAAGGAAAACAGATCTCAGACTTGGTCAAGGATATGCTCGACGGAAAAATTGATCTGTGGGGCACTACCACGAATGGGTTGATGATTGCAGGGAAGGTAACTCCAGCAGTATAGATATATCGCCCTCCTCCTGTAGCGATTAGCCTCAATCCCGGGGGTAAGAGAGGCTTTGTGTGCATGATTGGATACATCGGTATCAGGACGACATATTTAAATCGTAATTAAATATTCCAGATGAATAAGGGTTTTCAAACTTCCTCATTCATGATACTCGAGAAGGCTCTTCCAAATTCGTGTTACATTCTGTTCGTTGAGTTAGTGCACCGTCATCATTCTTTTCATACTGCTGTCATGTTAGATGTTGTATTGGTGGATGGAGCTGCTGCATAAGCATAATTTGGGAAAAATAGTCCATTTCCTAGATATATCATCAGAGTTGATAATATAACATATGATAAGTAAACCCAGTTAATTTTAGATCTCCGTCGATTAATAGAATTATCATTCAAATTTCTCCTGGTAGTTAAGTATCATAATTTAGATCACCCTCTACCATCTAAAATCATTAGCATTTAGTCAATTGAATCTTGATAAAAACATAGATACTGGACCATTTTGTTATTATAGTTATTATTAATGAATTACAATCTGCTAGGACGAATTCATTACCAAATTACAATCTACAATAAATCGACAGAGAAAAATTCACAGTCGAAAAAAACCTATTACTCCCTTAAGAACCCCTGAGTGAATAGGAAAAGTACGTAGACGAGATAATATTTCTTATCCATCACAGACGACTTCCTAACTAAACTAATTAAATAGATAATTGCTGTTTCTTGAGGATGAGGAAGAAATTGGTATGAAAGAGTCACAAACCTGTTTTCAGAAGTCACAACATTAAATCTTCTGATGAAGTATGATAACATAGATTACTGAGAACCTGAGACCATTTTAAAAGGAGATAATAATCACATACGACTTGCTATCGTGTTATCCTCATTACCTCCACATTACGGTCGTGAGATCGTAGAAATAGATATTGATGTCACTGGTGCTTCAAGCAATACTATCCGGAAACGTTTACTCTCATATGTAATCTTGGCAATTCCGTAGACTAGAACCAATGCGAGGGTTTCGTTCATCTTCACCATTCTTGCAGAGGGCATAGAGACGTTAATCCTAGATGGACTGAATAATATGACAACAGTTGTAAAAGCAGTCAAGCTGGTTACTTAGTGATGAAACAGAATACCTTTACCGTCCGACTAGCGGATCTAAATGATAGATTGTCTTTCGGACACATGTCATAAGGCCACCTTAAGCATCACCTGATGACCTCTCTTCGTGGCATTTCATATAAATTATTTATAAATTATATATCATACTGCAATATGTAAAAGGTTGATAATTACAAGAAAATACGAGCGCATGATTACGAACCAATAATATATATGAAATAGAATATATACAATCTTGCTAGATGAAAAGAAATTTCCGCGTTTATACTATACGATAAAACATTTTCCTATAGATCATACTATAGATTTTGCTCATAAGCTTTAGTTATAACAAAATATAATTTGTTGTAATGAATTCAAGAACAAGCATTACTTTAAGCGTCGCAGGTATTGCAGCAGTATTATTATTGGTTACGTCTCCAATAGTGGCAAACCATCAAACATTTGGGAAAGTAGTAGTACATAAGAAGGTAGTAGTACATAAGAAAGTAGTAGTACATAAGAAAGTTGTACGCGGAAAGTTCTTCAAACGCATCTGTTACTTCCGCCACGGGCATCGAGTCTGCTACACCCGCGCTGTGTATAGAAGATAGATACCAAAGATCATCACCATAACACAGAGGCTATCCTTTTATTTTTGTAGTAATATGAAATAATTACTGAACCCTAACCGAATCAATCAAGTTTAAATTCCAATGAGAGCGTCATAGTATTCTGCAGTCGATTTTTCGATCACGGCATAGGAAACTAAGGCGGGTCAAGTGTGTACCGACAACGACAAACGACATTGGAAAGTGTCTAGTGCCTAGTGACGGTAGAAAGACTATTGATCTTAAGGCTCGTCAGTACTACACCGAAAGTAGTTTTATTGTCGTGATGATCAATCTATAGCTTTCTATCGTTTGTGTGCGTTATTCTGATCCATTCACGCTGCCTCACTTTCTTTATTTCTCTGCTAAAATAGGTTTCCACTGTGGACTGCTCCCGCCTTGTTATTATCAAATCATAGCCAGTTCCTGGTGGGTATTCCAAATCAAAAATCTGCGAGAATAGCATGACCTCCGAAGTATCATTACATACTCTGAATAGCTCATAATTCTTTCCATCGGTTTTGATAAGGAAAAACTGAGGCCCATGATAACGTTTTATAGCCTCCAAATCTAATAGGTTTGTAAAAGGTACAATTTAAACAAAAGAGTTCGCTAGACAATCCAATCTTAATGAAAAAAATAGACCAAATAACACTGGAATTAGGGTATATGAATCAACAACTCACAAGAAAAAACTTCACATTAGCTTGCCAATTATATTAACCTAGTTTAGTTCGAGGTATGAGGCTAATACGATTGCATCGTGAATGGATTATGGCTGTTGATTATTAGAGAGAATCGTCAATCATCGCAATTTAAAATCTAATTCGCGGCCTCTTGATAGTAATTTGATTATTATTACTATGCAACTCCGCATCATGGTAGCGGTGAATTGACATATGCACATTACAGATCCAAGTGCCAAAACCCACATCGACATCGATGCAATTTCGGTAAATGCTTCGAAACCGCATTAGACTAAGATGGGATTGAAATTTGACCCGTCATTTCATTCATAAATACCGAACCGAGTGGCAAGCTTTCGTCTTCTTCTAATATGCATTATTTATCCGTCATAGCTAAGCTGGATGCCTCTTATTGTAAATGTTAAATGGAGGGGCTTTCATATTATCGTATTACAAGAAGAGATTTTCAAATGAACCGCCAGGACAGAAAAAATGACGTAGACAAAAAAGACCAATTGATCGTCTTAAATCGGATGTTAAAAGATGACAATAAAAGTTCTGGTAACGTAAAGCTAAAAGAGGAGCTTATTAATTTAGAAACACTCTTTATACAGAGACAAGATAGGCTCTGGCGTGCATTAAAGGAACGTTATCATTACCATACTTCAGTAAAACATAGTCAGGACTTTCTTCTTAAACGCGTAAGCACCAAAATGCCCCTAGTTATTATGTACGCAGACCTAGTTGGCTCGACTCAGATGAGTATGACACTGCCAGTGGAAAAACTAGTGACGATAATCAGAGCCTTTTCGCACGAAATGTCCTCCGTGGTCGAAATCCATAACGGACATGTTCTGAAATATGTGGGTGATGCCGTGATTGCTTTCTTTACTCTTGGGTTTAATAGATACCTCACATACGACAAAGCAGTTAGATGTGCAAAATGGATGATTAATGTAGTGAATTACGGAATTAACCCAATACTAAACAAGTATAATTACCCCAAACTATCCATAAAAAACGGTATAGACGTAGGAGAAATTGCGGTTGTTCAATATGCTTATGATAAAAGCTCACAAATTGACATACTCGGATACACTATGAATGTAGCAGCGAAGATAACTTCCTTAACGATTTGTTGCATCCTGAGATACGGGCGGAATTTCATAAGTTAGCACACAGGGCTGGTGAATGGAAATATACCAATCGTGATAGCGGTAAGCTTCACAAAGTGTACACACAGATCTAAAATCTAGCAGTTATATTCGATTTTAATAAATTCGAACAATCTGACCGTCACGGTCTATGTAGGAGAATCTGTAAGATCAAGAGAAGAACCTTCTTTTGGCGAAAGAGCGACCTGCTTGTGTCGCCTAGTATATCTGTTCCTTCTGCAGACATTCAATCAAACTGTCGGTAGCACGAAATACGTTCACCCTAACATGCTATTCAGATCTATTTACGTCAGAGGTTTACTAATACAGATTTCTTCCTAATCAATCAAGATGTAGGAAACTCTTATACAGAGGTAACTCTTATACACTGGAATTATGCCCCAGCCTCAGATATCTGGAGAGTTAAAAGCTAGACCTCTTAAAGACAGTTCATTACAATAACTAATGCGGTGCTCTGGACCTCTTGCTGGGACAGAAAGCTTTTCCTACGAGCCACTTGGCTGGGACTTCTGAACATCGTCCAAAATTACGATAGGTTTTGAGAGGAAGTAATATACGGTGTTTCACTGACTTAGCACTGGCTGATTAGCAAGCCATTACATTCATGAATCTAGTCTTTTTGAAGCAGATGGAAATTTTCTGTGGATGAGCAGGATCATAATTCTAAAAGACAGGTATCTTGCATACCTATAAATGAACATCTATCACAGACAAATGGAAGAGGTTAGATACTGCTGCAATAATCTGTTGCTTGTGAAATGACCCCATGACGTTTTATATTTTTATATAGGTGCTTATTTTATTTGGGGCATATAACCAGTGTTACAAATAGATTTCTTAAGAGGATACGAACCTGAACTTTTGATAGATTTTGTGCTAGTTCTACTAGCTGGATTTATAATAGGTGGTGAAAGAGAATCTAGGGGTAAACCTGCTGGTATAAGTATCCATAGTTTTGTAATTGGAGGTTCTATGATTTTCACCTATTTATCGGCCCATGTCGATCCGAATTCTTCGTCGAGGATAGCAGCTCAACTTGTTACAGGGGTTGGTTTCCTTGGTGCAGGTATTATTCTTAAAAGCGAAGCAAATGAAAAAATAACTAATTTGACTACTGCGGCATCTATATGGTTTTCAGCCTCAATAGGCATGGCGATTGGATTTGATTTCTACGTTATGGCCCTAATTGCGATTGCGTTTGCCGTGTTTATACCCAGGATGCCCCATATTTCTAAGTTAAGATAAAAAGGGATATTTTACAAAACGCAAAGGAAATAAAAAGAGAGTAATACTCAGTTCTATCTAAACATGAGATGTCCGATTTTATGAAAATGACCGTCTATCTACAGATGCCTTGGCGCAAAATCATGTGCCTGGTCTTGTGTCTCGTTTTCCTCTCCACTTAAGGCCCTAAACTTATATCACGGAAACGTCCGAGCAAGGTTGTGAAATTTGAATTTGAACAGTTTTCGACTATAGAGGATGTTTTTCTATACCTTGTATCAGTTGCTCCCTACATGAAGCAGCTTCTTCCTGTTAGCTCATACAAGGGTTATGTGTTTTCGATAGT
>JBAVTY010000293.1:0-6365 GCA_049696495.1 Candidatus Nitrosopolaris sp. | reverse complement strand
CACGTCTAACTAGAGATTCATTATACGAAGGCCAGTCAATCGTACCTTAATAATTATTACTAGCAAGCTAAATGTCGAGTGGTCAAATGAGTACCACGTATAACACAATTAATCATGCAACAAAGCATAATTTAGCACTAACATCGGCACTGGTAGAATACTAATGGCAGGTTTACGAGTGGTCAAATGAGTACCACGTATAACACAATTAATCATGCAACAAAGCACTTTGATTATATTAATGACATCGATTATAGTCGCAAAGGGATGAAATTGTCATAAGTCACCTGCACAGTCTTGTGATTCTAAGATAAACGAATTATTGAAGAGGAACATACAGACTAATGGAAGCTCAGATACAGATCTATGGTTTGTAATGTCATGATAATAGTTGGGGAATGTTTAGGCAAAGGCCACGCGTTCAAATGGCCAGCGGATGTCTTTGATGGGCTGCCGCCCCTCACCCTCCCTTTTACGTATTGTTGGATTTATCTACTAATTCGAACTATTGAACATTACACCATATGCACGAATATATCACATCATACATCAAACCTACGTATGGTGAATGTATAGAATGTAATAAGAGGACACCACATGTATGTGATAGATGTCGCTATTGTTATTCATGCCACTTTAAGATTGAAAGAATCGAAAGGGAACAAGACATGATGACATCTAGGCAAAATTATCATAGGAAAGCGGTGACGCAGCAAAAGGAAGCGCATGTAGTGAAATTTGTTACCTATAGATTAAAGTCAAGGTGATTTAAGGCCATCTTTTAGAATACCTAGTGCAATTGAAGAGTGGAAACCTTATGTGTCGGCAGCCTCTTATGGTAAAGCAATTCGAATGCTATTCCCTATCTACCATATTTCACCACCTGATCTTCTATCCGACGAAATTAATCAAAATACGAGATAGGGGGTACAGGTGGGCCTGAGCAGAGGATTTTATGAACGCAATCAGGACTAAGCAGTATTGGTTGAAAGTGTTTTGGGGACCATGGTTAAACACAGGAGTCGCACAAAAAAAGAAAGATGAAATGCGCAAGAGACGCGTAACTCTTTTTTCAACCCCAGCGAGCTGATCTATTTTTTATATAATTTAGACTGAAAATTTGTAGCAGGCACAAGCAGGACAGCTAGGTGAAACTTATTAATAAGGAGGGATGTTTATATATACAAGGAGGATGTTACGGTTCACAGTGACTCAAGGTGACAAATATGTCTGCATCTCAAGAAATTAAAGAAATTAAAAGAGTATATGCAGGGCTAGAGACATTATACCATACTTCGTTTCCAAAATCAGATCCATATTTAATTCACGATTTGCTTAGACGTGTGCAAAAAAATCCTAACACTGCACCGATATACATGGTTGAAGTGTTCACAAAACCAGGCGTAGATACTGAAGCAGCAAAAAAATATATTTTTGAGAAAACCGGAATGGTTCCAGCAGTATATGATAAAGGTACTCATTATGTAACAAATCACAAATTAACCTTGGAAATGCTGAAAGAAATATCCGATTCTGATGATGTCTTAGAGGTTGCAGGTGATTATACTGGAAATATAACAGGTAGGGGATCATCCCATGTGCATTCAGATGATTGTCCTCTACGCGATCTTGATTACGCGTATTAGGAAACCTAACTACTTTCATATTTCATTCCACATGAGCCGCAATACTTGAAAGCTAACTTATTGAACGAGCCACATTTGGGACATTTTTTACCAGTGCCTTCTTCATGTTTTGTTATCTTTTCCAACTCGTCTTCCGATGACACACTTACTCCTCTTTTAAACTGTAAAAGAATAGACTTATAATTTTTCAGTTGCATTTCAGAGACACAAGGGTAGAAATGTTCGAGACCCAACAACTGTATACTATGACGGCTACCTTAGCTATATCAATGTCTCAACATCATATATAGCCTTAACGGAGGGACATATAGAAAATGGACGCATATTTAGAAGAACTTTACGACATTCTTATTTACTGCATAGAAAATCCAAATGGTCAAGATTTTGAAACAAAAAAGAAGAGAGCAGAAGAGATTGGCAGTGAATTATATGCAGACGGCGAACTAGATGCAATGGAGAATATGTTTTATTCAATCGAATTTAGAATAAAAGAGGAGTTCGGTAAGGATGCCAAACCATACCGTGCTTGGTGGAATAATGTAGGCGGAGAATGGAGGTATTAACAAGGGTCAAACGCTAAATTAATTGAGCCATATCACTTGCCAAATCTATATATATAAAACTCGTTAGCTAAACGAAAAGTATCGAGGCTTTGTTGTTATTTTCGGAATCATTCAGTTTGGTAGTATTGCCATCATTAGTTAATTCTCTAGCGTTTGGACAGTCGTCGGAGATTGGACCACCACTTATAGTATACAACCATAATAATGAACACATAATGCCCTAACCAATTCGGTCCATTGAATAACTTTTGTACGCTAGGTACACCAATTAAGAAGAAGACCATAAGGTTCACTGAAAGTTAGTAGTAGTGGTAATACCTGAAGATAGAAAAATGAACAATCAAGACTCAGTTTATTGTAGTTGGCAGGAAGTAGAGCTAATGATAAAGGTCCTTGCAGCTAAAATCCGTAAGTCGAACAAAAGATATGACATAGTACTGGGTATAACAAACGGGGGTATTGTTCCAGCTGTGTTGATGGCAAGAGAGCTGGATATTGAACATATTCAATTCATACCCGTTAGAAACAAAGAACTAAAAAAAAATGAGATGCCCTCATTAAGCAAAAATAAAAAATACCTCGTCATCGACGAAATATACGATACTGGTAATACGTTTTGCAAAGTCTCTTGTGAATTAAAGAAAGTAGGGTGTGATTTTGCTTTCCTTGTTAGCAGATATACTGAAAGGTCTTCGAGAATATTCGTAGCGAAGATATTGAATCACAATAAATACGTTACATTCCCATGGGAAAAAGAGGTTAAGTGACGGTTAATAATTTTGTGTAATTTCTTTCCTATACTAGTACCCATCTACCAGTACTTCGAGCTATATTGTTGTGTTTATAACGCTGGATGTAACTTTAATGGTGGTCATTGTCGTTATCATTATCCTTTTAATAAGAATTGTATACCAACCTGACTCTTTCAAATGGAAAAAATATTATGTCTCAGTATAATCTATCGCAGCAAAACTATAATAAAGACAATAATATCGTAAATTTGAAAAGAAGATAAAGATAAAAAGAGAATGTTTTATCGAATTTATGGATGAGGAGATATGGGGAAGACAAGGAGTATGAATAAAATTGATGATATGCGTTTAAAACAAGCCTATGGATCGGATAATACAAAAACGCGGCGGAAGCTGTTCCTCGGGGTTGATATCCACTGGTAGAAGCCCGGTATTGAGACAAAATGGGTCGTATGATTCGCCAACAGAGTCATTGATATGAAAGTAACTATTTTAATTTCAATATATATTCTTACTATAATTATAATTATTCCTGTGAAACCTATTGTGGCATATATAACAGAAACATCTGAGAAATATGCAATACTAGACATAGAAAACAAATGTGACACTGCAAATACTTCATGCTATAGTCTTGGGATAAAAGGAGGTATTATAGACGGGAATCAGAGCAGAGGACAATTTGGCTATTCTCTCGTAGATGGATGTGGCGTTCAACATAGTCTGGATTATTGTTATGGATACATACTAGGGTATAACAAAGGATATGGCCATCAAGCCAATAATACTGAGATCTGGAATACTGCTAATAACTTAGGCGACAAAGCTGGATATCAACACGGCGCAAAACCTCCAGATCAGATCTCTTGTACTGTCTCTAGTATTTTCTGTGGAGGCTATATGCATGGTTATAATCAGGGATATACATATGGTATACATTATTGGATAGCGTACGCTGAGGGGGAAAAACAGGCCGATATAGACATCAAGAAATGCCAGGAACAAATTAATCCCAAGATCCCAGGCGAACATACACAGGATTACAAAAGTGGTTGGTTGGATGGGTATTCAGATGAGATTGACCATGCAACAAACGTTACAAATACTACTTTATGCAATACACGGTAAATTATTGTCGATTAAGCTGACAAATTTGGCATCCCTCTGACTGTTCTTCGCAATCTTGTCCATATTTCAAACACATCTCTTCTGATAAGACTTGTTTTTTTATTTTTGATCAATTGAAATTAATTCTGGGTGCGATCTATGCGAAGAATTCTTTAACTAATTCCTATAATAATAGCCACCTATGTTTGGAAAAGCAAAGTGCAAACTATGCGGCGATGAGGTTAGGTTTGCATTAAGACATTTAAAACAAAAACATACTGAATTATTGGGCGATAAAGATGTGGCTAAACTCAAAATGTCAAGAGTTATAGAAAAATATTTTGATTTATAATTTTCATTTCGATCATAATATCAAAACAAGCGTATATCTGCAAACTATTCTTGTTTTTATGGCAATGGCCGACATATCATTAATAGCACTAACTTGTAGATTGGTTGGTTGAAGCAAATTATGAGAATAATTCTCCCAGTGCACATATAACAAGCACACATACATACGAAATTGGATAGTTACAGACTAACCAATCTCATTATAAGTGGCTTCTACTGAGTGGCCAAAATTCAAGTGTGAGATTCTGAACATAGTTTTTAATGTTTTTGAAAAATGGATGTTAAGAGTTAGCTAGGGAAATATTAAAAACTATGACTACAATATCGATAAAATACAAGGGACCAAGAGAAAGAGAGCACCTATGCTGATTATATGACTTATCTAAGGTATAATTTTATTCTGTATCTGGTCAACACTTTGGCCGGACCTATTAGAAAGATAAATGGGCAGCTTCGAGTATTCCATATTAAGATGACTTAAATTACTAGAATACTAGGCCAATAAATGTATTTTAAATAGGCCGCACTGATTGTCGCGAAAGTTGATATATTATTTTACGATATAATGTCGTTACTCGCTTAGTATCCTGTAATCAAAAAATAGGAAGATATGTAGAAGAAGAATCTTATAGAAGAGTAGTGGTTACGACAAACAGTAACAAAAAGGAGTTTTGTACAATTTCGTGTGAAGGAAGAAGATTATTCCACTCTCCAAAGAAGGGCCGGATAAGCTATTGCTTGTAGCTTCAAGATCTTGTACTCATAAACCAATTGCTTGCTACAAAAGGAGATAGAGGAGCTGTCGTGGATAATATCGTAATCATAAGTACCACAAATAATAATAGAAATGCAACTGATGGGCAACTTGTGAGCCCTACACAAGTGGATCGAAGTTGAAAAATTAAATGATACGAAAGAACTCTAGACACGGTTGTTAATAGTTGGGCTTTCAGGTATCTCCTACGCAGCCGTTGCAAAGACAGGCTAAGAGCATTCATGTCTCTATATTTGACTTAACCTCACACAGTTAGATTCTGTAGAATTTATTCCATGAATTTCGCATTACTTTAAGTGGCAGTTTCGTCAGGCTTTCTTAGTTTTATCAAAACCTAGGTATCGCCTTTCAGTTCTTTGATAATTCTAGTAATTTTTTGGTTTGTTCTATCCCTGTTATCGGCATTTTTTCTGGTTTAATAAGTCCTATCTGGACTAATACAGATGCTTGATCCCAGTATATATGTTCATGAGAAATTTTATTATTTTTAAATTTCATAACTACCACGTGTGGAATTTCAACATATTTTCCTGTAGGTGCTACGCCAGGTAACATATACTGAATCTCTCTATCATGTGTAAAACTTATTATAAGTTCATCTACAACTTGATCTTTTCCAACGGTACGTGATATATTAGTGATCTTCAAATCTTTTGGCATTTTTCCGATAAAATGGTTCTTATAGAAGTCATAAACTCCATTAAAACCTCTTCCTCCAGTTATTGTAGGAACATGATGGACATATGGGTCCTCTGTCATGGTGGTCATAGTTGCATCTACATCTTCTTTGTCAAACTCAAATTCTAAATGCTTATCGAAAATATCACCAAGGTTATTTGATTCTTTATCCATGATAATGTATTCGTCTCCTTTCTAATATATACATTAAAGATTAGCTGGTATTCCAAATATGCTAAAGCAGCGAAAATATACCACTATTATTTTTGGGCACCTACATTCGTTTCTTGCCCATCAGTCTAGTAATGGGGCTCTCGCAGTGCAGTTATAATGTTGCTTGAATATAGATATACCAAATAGCATTTGTTTTCTAATTAAATCTTGATTAATGGTCTTATATTTTGTACAAGAAAGGCTATTTCCAAGAGGTTTTTGGAGATGAAAAGATATCACCTTGCAAGTATTAGTTAGAAAATTTATGCTAATTGGGATA
>JBAVTY010000292.1:0-7101 GCA_049696495.1 Candidatus Nitrosopolaris sp. | reverse complement strand
GAAATCAATCAGATATTGGACAAGCAGTACAGGAATGGACTGAGAATTACAATGCTACTCATGGGAGAAGGATAACTGACATCTTACAGATAGGAGTAATGCAATCGGTTACATAACTCTTAAGTATAATCGATTCGATTTCTTCGTAAATTTTTTAATACCTTTGAAGTCTGGTCTAGGATGAACAATGACCCATCTTTTCTCAATTACCCTATACGCTTGTGGTTTGTGAAAAACCTGACGCTGCAAGAAGGATAGCACATGCTCTAGGAAACCCTGTCTTTGAGGAAAGGAATAAACTTCCGATTTTTTCTGTGACAGACCGTCGTAATTAACGATATGTTATATGCTCTGCAATAGGTCACTTGTACGTGTTGGGCAATAGGTCACTTGTACCTGTTGGTGGATGTTAATCGAAATCGAAGTGTGTATCCTGTATTTGATGTAAAATGGGTGCCGATCCTAAAAAAGAAAGCTACAAGGCCAGAACAGATTATAAAATCAATATCCTTGCTTTCCCTAAAAGCTTCAAAGTTTGTTCATGCTTGTAATTACGATCAAGAAGGTGAGGTAATGGGTTATAATATTCTCCAATACAGATGAAGAAATAAGAAATTCATTCGATAATTTGTTAAAACCAAACAAAGGGTTGGCCGAAGCTGGGAGATCACGTCACATGATCGATTTTATTTACGTTAATCTTTCAAGAGCTCTTACACGATCTTTTAAGTTCAGTAATGACGACAAACGGTATCGTAATCTTTCAATTGGAAGAGTTCAAGGCCCAACTCTTGCTTTTGTGGTTGAGAGCGATAGAGATCAGAAAACACGTCTCGGAACCACATTAGACTATATCTGGAGAATTTGAGAAAAATGGGCATATAATTGCGGCCCACTATTATCAGCAAAAAATAAGCGCATTATCTAAAGCCACTTCAATAATTAACGAATGCATAAAACAAAAAGGAAGGATTACCAAAATTGAAAACCAAAAGGTCACACTGAGCCCCCGCTCCTTTCAACCTGTACCAGATAGCATATGTTTTCTAATTAATTTTGATTAACTGATCATATATTTTGTACAGAAAAAGCTAGTTCCTGGTATAGTTAACTAAAGCTACTAGGTCTGATGTACGTTAAAAGAAAAAATGTTACTAGTACTACTATACATAGTACTGGGAGAGGTAGAATGGATGCTACTGAAGTTGGATTTCGAATAATACAATCAATGCGTAAATACATCCCAAGCATAGTATCTACCGACCTTACTAGATCTATGGAAGAACGACTGGATAAAATTGAATCAGGCAAAGTCAGAGGTACTCTTGTAATTGAAAACGCAATAGACAAATTGAAAAGAACAATGATTACCTTTAAGGAAAAGGAAATTGAGATAGGTAGACAAATAACCGAAGCAGTAATAATTAATCCGATTCAACAGCAGATGGTGTTAGGGACATGTCCTATGTGTAGTAGAGGAATTCTCAAAATCATAAGATCAAGGGTAACAAGAAAGATATTCGTGGGATGTTCTGATTATTCTTCAGGTATATGCAAAGCAACCGCTCCACTGCCACAGAAAGGATCAATACAAACTACGGCGAAAAGGTGCACTTCATGCCTATGGCCTGTACTCAGGACTATCTATGCTGCAAAACATCCCTGGGAGTTCTGTATCAATATTCAATGTCCTTCAAAAAAAAGCGCCAGCCTGAATCAACATGAAGGCCTGGATATCATCATAACTGACAGATATATGTGGAACTAAAGGTCATACCTATCTAGATTACCTGGTTTCGTGTCCTATATCTGTTGTTTGTCTTGCCATCCTTAGAGCATTGAGTCGTAAATATGTGACAGATATATTATGCATTTTCTTTGCCACAGCAATTGATGACTCCATTCTTGGTAATTCCATATTCTCGCGCTTTCTAGACCAACATTTCGTCGACATCATATTTCCGCTCACTCTTCACGCCAGAATCTCGGCTCGATTAAATCCATTTACATTTAACAATATCGCCAAATTTCCTCATCCTGTCTAAATAATCGCATACAATTTACACAGAACTCGGCGAATTGTCTAGTACTTGTCAATTGCTACAACGTAGAAATAGCAATATGCAACAGAAAAATATTGCGCTTGTAACAGGTAGTTCGAGTGGTATAGGATTTGAAACCTCTCTGATGCTTGCAAGAGCTGGATTTTATACGTATGCAACTATGAGAAACCTTAACAAATCATCCAAAATAGTAGATCTTGCCAAAAACATAATTTGTCACTTGAGGTTTTACAGCTTGACATAACAGATGATAAATCTGTGAAAGATACTATTGATATAATAGTAGCGAAGCAAAGAAGAATCGATGTAGTAGTTAACAATGCGGGTTATGGATCTACAGGAGCAGTAGAAGATTTTTCTATAGATGAAATAAAGGCGCAGTTTGAGACCAATTTTTTTGGAGCTGTAAGAGTCATACAGTCAGTATTGCCTCTGATGCGAGAACAAAGATGTGGTATAATAGTAAATATAAGTTCCATAGGTGGTAGGGTAGCGTTTCCATTTTCTCCATCCTATGCAAGCACTAAATTTGCTCTTGAAGGACTATCAGAAGCATTGCGATATGAGGTAGACCAATTTGGTATTAGAGTTATACTTATAGAACCAGGCATAATAAAAACTAATTTTCCTGACAATATGCTGAAGGTTAAACGGACAGCAGATCCAGCTTCGCCCTATAGTGGGTTATTGCAAAGGAGAATAGAGCGAGTAAAAATAATGTTCAAAAACGGCACTGCACCAGAAGAAGTAGCCAAAGTAATACTCAAAGCAGTTACATCTGATAATAATGAGAAACCTGATCTAAGATATGTAGTAGGTAGTGATGCTAATTCTCTTATAGAGAAAAGAAAAAGTATGTCTGAAAGGGAATTCTCAAAATTTATGAGCCAAAATATTCTTGGCTCTGGGTACTTGGAATAATTTTTAGCTGCTGTTAGTTGAGATTGGAAAGAAATTTGTCGGTCTCACAACCTACGCAGGGTGAATTAAAAACATATACATTAAAGAGAGGGTTTAGTAACTACTAGAGCAGACGGTTTTGTGGAATACCTTTAACGAGGATAGTGGCACTTCAAGATTCAAAATATGGAGAATTATCCGTATAGCAGCATTTGTGATAATTGGCCTAATCATATTTTGGGTAGCTAGTAGCCAGTCCGTAAACCTTCTCATGAACGTTGTGGAATTCGGAAACGTTTTCACAAAGCCCTTGTTTTACTCGATAGTTTCAGGTCTTATATTATGCAGCATTGCTTTAGTGAGAGTAGATTATCGGCACAGAAACTCCATCACTTGGTATGCCATTCACTTAATTGTCAACTTTTTGAAGCATAGAAATTATGATCCTTCCTCATACTCATCGCCGTCATCATACCGTTCTTCATTCTCCTCTTCAACTGCATCTTATTCAACAGCGTCCTCCAGGCCCTCTAAGCTCCTAGTACGTTATCCCGATTTCAAAATGAAGAAAAGAAGCTTCATACTATGGCAGATAACAAAGGTGGTTTTATTTGCACCGTTATTTACTAATCTGATATTTGGAATCAGTACCGTTTACTTGCTAGAGGATCACGATATTGGACTTGGGTTACTTCCACACATCTTCCTAGTCCCTTTTGTAAATCTTCCATCTGATGGCAGTTTCGCGGAACAGCACGTGCTGCCGCTAATCCCTGCCCTGACGCTCATAATCCCTTCTCTTTTAACGGTAGTTGGGATCCGAATATTTCTCTATATCGGAGTTGTAGGAGGGATTAGCATCGCATCAAGGTACATGGTAGATTCGTCAGAGAGTAAACCCAGATTGTTGTCATATATTTCAACAATTGAAGGAATCCTTGGCGTGGCGCTATTGTGGACAGGCTTTACTATGTTTTTCAGCTTCAACATTAATTATAATACAAAGTATGCTATATTGGGGACTCTTATCATGGGCGCGTTCTTCATTGTGTATGGATTCTTGGATAACCGGCGGTCAAGGGTAATAGTGACCACAGAAAGAAAGCAGATTTATACAAGACTCTTGACCGTTCTGATAGTCACAATTGTGACAGGCTCGCTTATGGCTATCAATAACACTATCGCCGATGCCAAGAAGATTGAATGGGAAGGGCCATACATTGCTCAACAGATTGCTGTGAATCGCTATATCGCCGAACTCGACAAGGTACAAGTTGTAACCTACAATCCGGCGCCACCTCCACCCTTGTCTTACGTCTCTTCCGCGTCCACCTCGTCTTCAATACCTCCACCCAGCATTTCAGCAATAGTTACAGGAAATAATGATCTTCTGAATAATATCCGACTATGGGATCAGCAGGCCGCGGAACTCAAACTCAAGCCGGAATTAGGACAGAAAAATGACATTAATTTCGCAGATACGAATATCGTGCGGTTCAATAATACTATGTATTGGTCTGCTCCCACTGCCCCGAATTTGCCACAAGACGTCACTCCCGATGATACCTGGTACAATGAACACTTTGTATACACACACTCGGGAAAAGGAGTCCTAATGATGGGAGCCAGCACAGGTAATGTGATAGATTCAAGCAAATTCTTTAAACAAAAAAATATCCACTATGGCGATAGTGGTCCAACAGGAATCTTCAACCAAGCCTGGTCTGCTTTTCCAGTAGCTAGAACATCAAGCGACGAAATCGAAGGCACTTTTTATACGGGCACTGGCGGTGTTACTCTAGCTCCGCCACTAAGCTGGGTATTTGAGCCTAAATTTATGCTGTCATACACGGATAGTGCTATGCATGTTATGCGTTACAAAGACATATTTGACCGAATGGCGGTCATGTTTCCTTATTTTGTTTATGATTTTAGCGAAGGAACTTCCCAAACTGATCTAAACATAAAAAATGTAGGAGTTGTTCCTGTTACTGACGGTAGGAACACGTATTGGTTGATGCCTCTTATCGTTTTTCTAGACACTAGTCATGTCCCTTGGAGCTCCGAGGGTATGTTGAGGTTGGTTGGATTTGCATTAATAGATGCATATAACGGGAGCGTGAAAGTAATAAAGAGTAATACTAGTGACAACGATGCGTTTTCGCAGATTTTCTTTGAACAGTATGCCAACGACGGTATTGTATTGACTCAAACTCCAGAATGGCTAAGTAAGCAACTTGTTTATCCAGAAGAAATGTTTTTATGGAAAATTAACAGATTTAATCAATACCATGTCACTGATCCCAAGACATTCATCGAAGCCCAGCAATTCTACAAAGTTCCTGACCAGAGTTCGGTAAATTACTATATTAATAAACCTCCTGGCTTTGATAAACCCCAATTCGTGGGATTGCAATCTCTGGAGCTAAGTAATTCGCCTTCTAATAACCTCGAAGGATACATGATAGTTCAAAATCAGAAAAATTTCGGTAAGATGATTTTTTATTCAGTTCCTGTTGACTCGGTTACAAAGCTTCTAGATGCAGGTGCAGCAAGAGATGCTTTGGAGAAGGATCCTGCGTATGCAAAAGAAAAGATACTGTTACGTAACCCAAGAGTTGGTGATGACTTACTTTACCGAATAGGAGACCAAGAGGTTTACTTTATTCCTGTCTATGCATCGAGCACCGTTGATGGAGTTGCAACTCGGTTAGGGACGATTGCTGTGGTAGGTGCATCTATAACGGGGAACTATTACATAGGTTTGGGTAATACACCACAGCAGGCTTTTGAAAATTATCTGCTAAGGGCAACAGGACTCGTTCCTGTAAATCAAACATCTGGTGCGCCTGTAGCTACCGCGAATGCTACAACAACGGGCACAGCAAATACCACATCACCTCAAGAGTCATCTAAGGTCGCCGCCACAACCAAACAACAGGAACAAGCCAATGAAACTTTACTTCTCAACAAGACGCGAAGAATACCTGGGTTAGAGAGGATATTCGTTCATTCAGGGCTGAGTGTTCTAAGACCAACAGCTGTTTTCGTGCCTCTTAGCTTTAAGGAGGCGGACGTCAACTACATGGCAGATTCCCAGATTGATAATGTGAAAGCAGCCATCGCCAAATTTCTGAAACAATTTTCATCACCTGGTCTAGGAGGTTCTGCCTCGAGCCCTACTACCAGTGCTATTACTACAGGTCCTCGCATTTTTGAATGGCTGAGCGATAATAATAAAGATGTAAATTTTGGACTACTTAAGATTGTTAATGGAATAGTAGAAAATCATTATATTTCCATCCATTTAGGATAGCTTATATGGTTGATATCTTGAGCACCTGAATAGTGCTTTGTTAATAGGTATGACAATTAATAAAAACAAGATGCAAACAATTCTTGTTGTAGATAATCTGTCTCCTTTTACACCGGATATTGTCATATGTCTTGGTAAATTGGGAGCAAATTATGTTACCATAAAAAGTAACCGTTTGGACTTAACTAACGATAATAGTAGGAACAATTTTTCCTATGACAGAGTAATTCTATCTGGTAGGCGCAAGAACGATAGGGAGATTAATGTCGTAAATTCTAGCATCATAAAACAGTGTTTTGAATATAATATACCACTACTGGGCATATGTTATGGCGCAGAGATTCTTGCGCTAACAATGGGCGGAACTATCCGCAAGATGACTAGACCTGTTCAGGACACTATTTCAATAACAGTGTCGAAATCAAATTCCCTAATATCTGCAGCCAGAGCAGGCAAGACGCTTGTCGTCTACGAGAGCCATAGGTATTGTGTTGCAAAATTGCCTGAAGGCTTCGAGTCTCTGGCATCTTCTTTACAATGTGAACACGAGGTCTTTTCCCACAAAGAAAAGAAAATGTTCGGCACACAATTCCACCCGGAAAAAAGTGGGGCTGACGGTATGACCATATTGTCGAAGTTTTTGAGTATATAGCATTAATATTATTTGTTACATACTGGCTTTGTAGAAACCACCGATTATTATAGTAAGGTTGGTTATTCGGTGGGTATTGTAGGCTATACATCTGAATGATAATTCTCTGTTCTGTGTTCTTACCAATCTTGATGTAATATGTTCTCCAAATAATCGTTTTATCACTGAGA
>JBAVTY010000291.1:0-3327 GCA_049696495.1 Candidatus Nitrosopolaris sp. | reverse complement strand
ATTGATGTTTTCATCAGAACCAGATTATAAGTATTATATCTCGCCAGTTAGATCTGGTTCAAATCTGGATAAAAGTAAATAAGAAAATTTTTCTCATTATTATAATCTTGGATATGAATATATTGGTGGCATTAACTGCTGGAATTGCCCTAGTCAATGTGGTTCTTTTGGCATGTTTGCTCACAATATATGCAAGAATATACAATTGTGCGTCTAGATCAAACCCTTGTTGCCAGAATTCATCCTTTGATATATCAATCTCCGACTCCTTAAGGAAATATTCGGGCTTTTGCGAACCTCCTGTCGACAATATATTAAGATAATTTGGGATAAATGACTTTCCTTCTGACTTAAACTGCTGGTACAATGAAACCACCAATAAATTTCCAAATGAATAGGCGTAGCTATAGAATGGAGAATGATAAAAATGCTTTATGTAAAGCCATTCCCATTGAAAATCCCCGAGTAACATTTACTGAAATCCCATCATCAAAATAAAACTGAAAGAATAAAGAAATGGAATTTGTTTCTCTCCTCTGTCTAGTTTCTTCTGTCGCTGTGTCTACCTTGTACTTTATTGTAAGTGGTACTTTAGCCAGGTCATGGAGGGCATCTATACCATTGTTCTCATACGTAGTCTTCCACTTATAGTAAGTTTTCCTGGAGACACCATACTTTTTACAAATACAAGTTACAGTGTTACCAGTCCATTGAGGTTCATGAATTAGGTTGAATCTTTCTATTTCTATAGGATATACACTTCCTAGCAGAAGTGTAACCTATGTGTGTAAGTGAATTTGTTACCTACATGTGTAAGGACAACAATTAGTATTATATGGCTCAGACTGAATTACTCGCAAAACGACTTATTGGAAACAGCGGTATAGGTCTTGCTACGGCACAGCGGTGCCGGCGATAGGCGCAATACTATTCCATAAAATAGGCTTGCTTACATCTTTATTGGTTTGTCTTCGGCTAATGTTTCTGTATATCCTAATCGGACTCGAACCTTCTAAACCTTTAATTGCCTTATCCGGTATAACATTGAAGAGTAGATAGGATATTTGTCTACGTCCTATAATGAAGATACGCCGTCACGTCCACATGAACAACACCTAGTCCGTTCGTTGGGTTTTGTAGATGTAATGATGATAGGGATAGCGGGATTGGTTGGAGGAGCTATCTTTGTGCTTACTGGTCCAGCGATTGGTCTAGCAGGGGGTTCAGTTATTATAGCTTTTATAATTAATGCAATAATTACGCTTTTTACAGCTATGGGATATGCGGAACTCGGCTCTGCTATACCAGAAGCTGGTGGGGGTTATCTGTGGGTGAGGAAAGGACTCCCAAGGCCAAATGCTTTCATAAGTGGCTGGATGGCATGGTTTGCACATATTGTTGCTGGTAGCTTGTACGCTGTCGGATTTGGGTCCTTTCTTTTTAGTTTGTTAAAAATGACACATATTCTTGGAGGCCATCCGCTGTTTGGAATCTTCCCTTTTGACAAGTTGATAGCAGTAGCATCAATAGCTGCTTTTACTTACGTCAACGTTATAGGAGTTTCAAAGACCGGCAAAGCTGGAACGATAGTCACAATAATTCAGCTGGGAACCATTGCCACTTTGATAGCAGGAGGTTTTTGGACAATTCATACTCATCCAAACTGGAAAACAAATTTTGTAGATTTCATGCCCAATGGTATAGGTGGGATTGTAGCTGCTATGGGTTTAACATTCATAGCATTTGAAGGCTATGAGATAATAGTTCAAGCGGGAGAAGAGGTAAAGAATCCAAAGAAAAACATTCCTAGGGCCATTTTTACATCGCTAGCAATTGTAGTTGTTCTGTACTGTCTTGTTGCTTTTGTCTCTATAGGCGCAATATTTCCTAAAGATGTCCCGGCATGGAAATTCATAGGTAATAATGGTGATCTAGGCATAACTAAAGCTGCTGCACTCTTTCTTCCGTACGGGGCATTCATAGTACTCGTAGGAGGTATTGTCTCTAGCTTAGCAGCATTAAATGCCACTACATTTTCTTCTTCTAGAGTTTCGTTTGCAATGGGAAGACACTACAATCTGCCGCATCAGCTTAGCACTATCCATTCTAAATACAAAACGCCCTATGTTGCCATTGTAATATCAGGTGCTATAATGGCAGTTATGGCTTACGCACTCCCCCTTGATCAAATAGCAGTTGCTGCGGGGGTCATTTTCTTACTGCTATTTACTCAGGTGAATATCGCAGTCATTAATATAAGAAGAGTCTACGGGGATAAACTAAACTATGGATATAAGATTCCTTTATTTCCAGTAATTCCAATTGTAGGAGTCTTCCTTAAGCTTGGTCTTGCATTCTACTTGTTAGTCACTCAGCCTTTCAGTTGGGTTATCTGTGCTCTCTGGGTAGCAGTCGGCTTTGCACTTTATCGCATGTACACTTTCAAAAAAGAAATTGAGCATTATGCTCCTCTTGTAACAAGTGAGGGTGATCTGACCAGAAAGGAATACAGAATCTTGATTCCATATACTCCAGAAAATCCTGACAGACTCATAAATTATGCAATAAGGGTTGCCAAAGAGAATGATGGGGAAGTCAATGTTTTGAGAGTACTTACAGTACCAGATCAAACACCGCTATCTGCCGGAGTTGCGTTTGCAGATGCTGCCAGAAAATCATTTGAACCGTTGGAAAAAATGCTAGATCAAGAGAATATTCTGAATCATCACTTATTCAGGATTTCGCATGTAACAAGCGAAGCAATATTAGCAACGATTGAAGAACAAAAAATTGACCTGGTAATTATTGATTTTGAAACATACAGAAATAATAGGGTTCTTCAAACGCTAGCCACCTGTAATGTGCTTTCTGTTAGAACGACTGGAGATGATTTCACTTATGAGAGTAGGACGGATTTGTCACAAAAGGACAGACGAAGTACCAAAAAGAATATGGTTGTTTTATATGATGGTGGAAATCATTCAGACCTTGTACTGAAGGCAACGAGCTGGTTAGAACACTCCGGTAAGTTCAATGTATATGTATTAACGGTGAATAAAAGACGTGAAGTCAATCGGACTGAGGACGCCAAGGAGTTCGAGCATCTTGTTGTGCAGGATAATGAGCGTAAGGAATACCTAGAACAGGTAGGATTTGAATTTAATGAAATTTATTTATCTGAGGAAACTGGAAAGAGTAGCGAAAAATCTGCTGATTTGATTTTGTCTGCAGTTAATACATCCCAGCCTGATTTGGTAGTCACCAGCGCTACTATCGGGAAATTCAGCTTCTTCAATAACAGCCACTTCTTGTCTCTTTTAGATCAGT
>JBAVTY010000290.1:0-4810 GCA_049696495.1 Candidatus Nitrosopolaris sp. | reverse complement strand
CTAAAATATTGAATCTCAACACTTCATTTGCAGTTGCGAGAGAAACCCAAAGGTTAGTTGAGCTAGGGTCTATCGCTAGACCAGAGAGCACACTTTCAACTGGTATTTTGAACAATTGTGTCGAGCCAGTTGCGGGGTTAAAATGACCCAGGTTCTTGTTTAAAGGGTCAATAAACCAAATATCATTGTTTGTTGGATCGAGTGCCATTAATGTAATTATATTGCCACCGGCAATCTTATGCTCAGTATATGTATGATTGGTTAGGCTGAACTCTAAAATCCTGCCGCTGTTTATACTGCTATCTCCAGTCCAAACCGCGTTTCTGCTTTTATCATATAAAGGAAATAACGGTTGAGCATTATTACTAGACATCTTATACTCTTCAACGCTAAATGAAAAATTACTTAATTTGGGTTTGACAAATAAATTATATTCGGTGACTATATCAGGAGCGTTAGCTGCAGCCGGTGTTGCCTCAACTTGTAGGTCCCAAGGACCTGCTAGTCCAAACGCAGCATTAACAGAAAATATTCCCTTAGACACCTTGTCCATGTCTACTGTTATGGGTCCAATTCCCTTATCTGTTTGAGTGTATCTCAGCTGCACGGATTTGATATCAATAGGATTTCCGTTAGAATCAGAATATGCTATCTGAAATTTATTGTTCCCAGGTATATAGGGATTAATTGAAAGAGTAACTTTCTGGTTGTTTCCGATATAGTTTGTTGCAGAAAAGCCTTGTTGCGGCGTTGCAATCCCATTTGCGAAATTCAATCCAGGGATATTTTGCTGCTGTTGGACTTGTTGTATCAAATTTTGAAATTCGCTTGCAGGTAATCCAGTATTGACGAGTACCGCAACTGCAGCTAACAGTGCAATACCTACAAATGCTTCTGCTTTCGTACTCTTGCCAAATTTTGAAATAAGGTTGTCGATGCTACCACTTCTAGCATCGGTTGTAGATTCCGATCCCTTTTTTTGAGATGCATCTGATCCACTAGCAATCGATGTCACCTCAACCATCTTGAGACTGTCTCTATGGATAATGGACTGGTTATATGCTCCAATCCCTATCATCACACCTGCTAGTACTAGCTTTGCTATCAACGCCTTCCCATATAACGATGCGAGTGTCAATCCAAGGTTGGGCTCAAGAAGGTACAGTAAGAACGGTCCTGTGATAACTATAATCCCTAGAATTACCACGGGGATCGTCGAGAATCTAGGGATAAGAAGGGATAGCAGTGAGGCTTTGATATACTCATCTTTATTAGACTGCTTAATTCCAGGAGCTACTACAAAGGCCAAATAAATTACCCCTCCAATCCAAAGTGATGCAGCTAAGTTATGTATAAAATCTATCAGTATCGGTACTGACGCCGGATTTAATGCTGCTCCATGACCGATCAAGCTAGTAGTTAGTAGTGCTATCAGTCCCACACCAAGCAATCCATAGATGATAGGTTTTTGAGTTCTGCCATCTTTGTTTTTCCTTTGATTAAGAAATAAGAGAACAGAAAGACACATTAAGACTAGGCTAGTCACTAATCTGTAAATCCACAGTGAACCAAATTTTGTTCCAATTGCGTCAAGGATACTTATATCTATTGACTTAGCCTCAGCATAGATCATTCCAAAATCTGATGCAACGAGTATAGCGGCGCCAATTACCATTAGAATGGCAATTCTTTTATCGATCTTTCTTCGCATTTGATCTATCGTATTGGCAAACCAATCGATCTTGACTATCGGCCTCCATAGCCACAAAGTTGCAAAGGCTCCTCCAACGATGATAACCTGGCCTACAAGTGTTGGGAATCTAGCAATCGCTTCTGGCAGATACAGAAGAGAAGATAGACTAGCACTGGCATTTGAAACACTGCTTGGGATAACGGCATGGCCTACTCCAAAGACGAAAGCATTTTCTGTGACATGGCCATCAGTTTCAGAAAGCATCTTTGTCGAAACAGTATATACGCCATCTTTGAGACCTGGTGGAAGTGTAATTGCTAACGTAGTATGATCGCCATTGACATAATGGTCATCTTTCTTATCAATTTGATTTCCACCGGCACCCAGAACCTTTACAGAACTGTAACGAATATCTACAGGTTCACTTAGGTGCACAACAACATTGGATGGTCCTTTTGGTAAAGATTGTGATGGAAATGGATCGCTCCCTATTACATATGCATGAGCATACGCATGAGGTATTGTTGAAATCAAAGTATAGGAGAGAAGGAGCAAGGATGCGATAATTACAATTGGCAAATAACGAAAACAATAATTGCACTTGTCTCCAGCACCTTCTGACAATAGAATCCCTCTATATTAGGCAATATATAATATAAGACCTTTTCCGTTTTATTAGTGCAAGTATCGAAAGTTGTACCGCAAGACAACCTGTACCACAACCAATAATAGTTAGATTTGTTCATACTACACCGGAGAAAACTTTATCTCATCATGAAAATTAGTAAATTGTGGACTATAACTATTTGTTTTTTGTTCCTGTCGTTTTTGTTATCATCTAATGCAATTGTCAAAGAAGCCTCGGCTCATATAATAAAAAAATTCGGAGACATACAAGTTCAAGTCGGATGGAGTGATGAGCCGCCGTTAACAGGTCTCCTCAACAACGTGATAGTCGACGTCAACCAAACTAGTGGTAAAACTCAGACGCCTGTAATTAATGCCTTGGCTAATATGAACATACTTGTAAAGTATGGCGGAGTTACCAAGTCACTTGATTTTCTACCCTCGCCGACTACGGACGGATTATATAATGGTCAAATGATTCCAACCCGAGTCGGTTCGTATTACCTTCTTCTTAATGGAACTATACAAGACCAAAAGATTAGTTCCCAATTACCTCTTGACCTAGTAGAAAGTAGCCAAAAACTGAACTTTCCAGATACAGGCGGTTCTGGAACAGATAGTGCGGTCACAAGTAGCAGCGCTAGCGCTAGCAACAATATAGGACCCCAGCTACAAGGTATTGTCAGTAATATGGCTAATCAGATTGATTCTGTTAAAAACGTAGTAGGTACCGTTGCTAAGAGTAATGCGGATACATTGAAATCCGTTCAAGATGTAAAGAATGCAGCGGACAGATCCTATATGATTGGAATGGTCGGAATAGGTGCAGGCATAGCTGGGATAGTTATTGCTGCTTTCTCACTTTCTCGTAAGCGTCCAATAGAAGTTTATTAATGAAAAAACCAGCGCATTGTCGCTCATTCAAAAGATCTTCTAATATTATTGAACTATCCTTTTTACATACAAGAAATTTTCTCAGAACATCCGAAATGTTTGCCATAATGTAAGGCTGTATAATCATTTGGCATATACAGTAAGATGCATGTCTTCAACACGTCACGTATGATGCATGTTGCCAAATTCGTTAGTAGCGATCTCAAGAGGAAAAAGGATATCCACACCCATCATTGTATTTGGCATGAGCAGTACTTATCCAATAACCCGACATCGCTTATCAGGAGCTAGGCATGTAGCCAAACCACATCAAGTTAGTTTATAAAATTTCAGACTGATATAAATCAGCAATAAATTTAACCCCACTTCGAATATCGTTTGCGGTGGCGTGATTTCGTTGACCCGATATGAACCTGCTTTAAGCCTTTAGAATCGAAAGCCTTTCTTTTTTAGTGCGGACTCCGAACAATCGTACTTTTCGAAATCATGGTGAGTAGTTGTTAATCCCCCTCGCTGTTCATCTATAATAATTTCAATTATCCTGGAATTTCTTTGTATTTCCTATAAACGTTGAATGGTGGAGATATGGATAAGGTGCACGCAAGGATTTTTCGTAAACATTCCTGTGGCCTTGTACTTTCTCGTAAGCACCACGGATCTGGTTTCAGAATCATCTTAATATCGCTTCACATTCAGTACCAGGAGATGTTGAACTTTATCATGCAAGCGATATCTCCGCTTTCCCGTGTTTAAATGCATCAATTCTTCTGCTAGGTGTAGTTGTTCGTGAAGTGCACCACAAATATTAATAATCTATTATTAGTATTATATTGTTGTGCTGAAGCAAACGCACATAGTCAAAATCCCATTAGCGACAGTGACGATTCTATCATTTGCATTATTTTCTAATCCAGTTTTATATGCAGCACCGGAATGTCTGAAATGAATTCTACTGGTGGAGCCGCGTCAATGAATCCCCCAATTATGAATATCACTGCTTATGAGACAGCGCAATCCTTGGCCAGCATAGCTCAGCAGATATTTGCTAAGGATTTGAAGCCCATTGCACCGGCCCATACAACAGCTTTCACTGCTAATTTAGAGAAATATATTGATCAGTTAAAGAGTGCCGTAAACAATAACGCATCATTTATGAATAGAATGGAGCTAGTTCATGTTAAATTGCACCCAACCATGATATCCGCATATAATCTGACTTTAGGACATTAAGAAGACTGACTGAGTGTAGTTATTATTATGTTAAATCATAAAGAGATTCCAAAAAATAATTATCAGTTCATTGTATTATTATCCATTGTAGCATCCATTTTAATATCTATTGGACTGCTAGCGTTGTCTATCTCACATTACGCATATGCACATTCACTTCCAGTAACTGAAACTCCAGCTGCAAATTCCATAGTCCCTAAAGGAGCAGCATTACCATCAAAACTAACAATTGATTTTTCTGAAAGGCCATCTCCTACGGTGAGTAGCATCGAAGTTCTAAATTCAAAGAACGAGCCAGTGAATAATGGCGATTTTAAAATTATTGGAGATGGGGGCAGAGAAGCGATGACTACTTTGAATACAAAG
>JBAVTY010000289.1:0-40091 GCA_049696495.1 Candidatus Nitrosopolaris sp. | reverse complement strand
GATAGAAAACTCTTACAAGGATGCAAAGCAGCTAGGGTTTGGAGAGTACAGGTTCAGAAAGAGCGAAGCGGCGCTTATACACGCGCACCTAGTCTTTCTGGCCTATATTCTCCTGCAAATTCTCAGATACAGACTGCTTTCGTACAGGATAACAAAGACAGTGCCGTCAATGGAATTTGTCATGTCATGGGTCAGAAAGAAAACTAGACAGGGATTCATCCATTACATATGGAACAAATTAAAACAAGGAATATCAATACGTTCGCTCATTATGACTGTTAGTAAGATAGACACAGTTTACGCATGAAAACGCAAATACTCGAATAACTAGGATGAGACATTTTGGAATCTATCCAACTTTTATCACGAATCAACCTGATGCTATTGTCGACGGAATTTACCGACATGCAGACAACATATTCTTATTCAACTTTATGAGCGACGCAGACTTGGACAGGATATCATAGGAATCTTTAGCTGATAACGATACGATCAGATCGATAGTGAAGACATTACCTCATCGTTGTTGCCTAGCCATAGGTAAGGTCGTTTCCGATCTTCCTATCGTTTTGGAAATCGCAGAGCTTAGAATGTTAGCGCTCGGAGAAACAAAGAAATTCTTTAAAGTCTAATCACATTATCCTGCAGATGAAATGGCAGCTTCGCCATGTTTCTTTGTTCCTATGTCAACAGCGTCGCTCACAGAAGATATAAAGATTTTGCCATCACCCGCTGAACCTGTGCTCACTGTGGCTAGTATTGTGTTCACTACTTTTTCGACTTGAGAATCCTCAATCACTGTAAGTACATTGGCTCTAACTGAGTATTCGGAGACATATCTTGCTGTTCCCCTACTACTTTCAACCACCGGCTTTGCCCCTTTGCCCCGGCCTCTTGATTCGAAAATGGTGCAACCTCCTACTCCAACCTTTTTCAAAGCTTCATTTAGTTCTAAAACCTTTTCGTTACTGATAATGGCTTCTACACGTTTCATGTTTTGCTATGAAAAGATGTAATAATAAAAGCTTTCCTTCAATACGGAGAGATGGGAAAAGATAAGACTCAGATGAAAGATGGATTGATGAAATAGCAATAAATGCTTTTAAAGTTCTTTGTACAGAAGGTAGATCTGGTTTGAAGGTAATGCTGTATCATGAGTATCTGAACGGAACAATATAATGACCATCTCAGTAATATCTCCAAAATTAAGCTACAGGTTACTCTCTTCAGTTTATCTGTGTTTGAAAGGGAAGGAATATATTTTTTAAAGTATATTATATATAAAATAAAATCGATTGGAACCGGCAGAGTTGTATTTCAAATCGTATTAATGTACTTGCCAATAAGAGTTAGAATTTAATAAGTATTTATCCTTGTATTGTTTACTGCTTGTCATATGGCAGCTAAAACTAAACCAAAGGCAAAAAAGAAGGAAAAACTGAAACCAGCTAAAAGGTCCGCGGCCACTCTGAAAAGGAAGAGATCTAAGGGACAAAGTACAAGTAGGCAAAGCAATAGGGGTGTAACGGGTACAAAAAAAATTTCGCGACGGCCGAAGAAATCCATCCGGAGAAGTAAACCGGCCCCACGTAAGCAACGATCTACGGTGGTGGAGAGTACGCCATCGTCGTTAGAGCCTACGACGACAGTTTATGAAAGTCAAGAGGTCGCAGCTTTCGGATCGGAGATAGATGAGCGCGATGAAAATGGGACTATCGCAACCTCGACAGTATCTTCATCGGACGAAAATAACGAGAACCAAGATACCGGATTGATCTAATTGAGTTCCTGAGACACTCACCCCCGAATTGAGATGGCATTAGAAGTCAGTCCCTGCGGGAATATGCAATGCAATCTTTTTCATTGTATTGAAATTGAAATCCGAATAAATTATGGCAAAACGCCATAATTTTAGTCAAAGCACGATATATATACACAAAAGCCTTTGGACGGATATGATGATAGCAACTCTCACCGAATTTACTAAACGGGGATTTGCCCGATTGATAAAACCGTTTGAGAGTTCTACTGATGATCTTATCAAAATAACTAGAGCCTTTGGAATTGCACTTAAGGCTCATGGCAGAGACTTTAGAGATGAAAACCATCTCGAACCATATATCAATCATCCACTGAAGGTAGCTCTAGTTATTACGGAAGAGCTGCATATATTCAACGCAGATCTCGTATGTGCGGCTCTTCTTCACGATACGACTCTTAATGACGATGGCGAATTGAGGCAGGATTTCGGTGAAGTTATACATGATATAGTCCATCTTGTCGCAATGCCAAAAATAATGAACGAAGAAAGAGAAAAAGCCCTGCAGGAATATTTTTACAATATCATAAACAGCTCTGTACTTGCTCGATATTTGATCCTAGCAGATAGACTTGAAATTACTAGGGCTCTAAAAAATGCTCCTCACAAGAATAAGATCTTGCGATATAAAGAAGAAACTCAAAAGTACATAATACCCATAGCAGAAAAGACTGATGAAAACATAGTATTTAAACTATCAATTGCTCTGTATGAGCTCAAATAAGCAACTGTCCTGGAGTTGTGTGTACTTTTTATTACCTTTATCTATCTCTCCTTGGCGGCCAGTGCCTAGTTGAACTGAAGCTGTTTTCTGAGAGTATCTCCTATATTTTTCCAAGCTTCTTAACATATTTTTTGTATGCCTCAAGATATGATTTCTTGTCTCCTATGTCAATAAATCCTGATTCTATTTTGAATCCTTTTACGAGCCTATTTTGTTCAAGAGCCTTTCTTACTGCATCATCCATTCCAAAGGCACCGCACTGAGGAACAAGTTTGAGAAATTCTGGCTCCATAACGTAACAGCCGATGTTAATTAATCCTCTAACTTCTGGTTTTTCTCTCCAACTAGTAACTCTATTTATTCGTCTATTTTTTCCGTGTTTTTCTCCTCCTCCATCTTCATCATTAATATCAATGAATCCGTACCTCAGATTTGTTTTATATGCGAGTAGTGCCATTGAAATAAATGCTTTAGAGCTTTTGTGTTCACCTATCATCTTATCAAGATTAAATGCATAAACTGCATCTCCGTATAGACAAACGAAGGTGTCATCTAAGTATTTCTCTGCTGTCTTCAATTGTCCTGCCGTAGCTAGTGGTCGCTCTGACATAGCATAGTCTATTTTGATACCAAATCTCCCACCATCTTCAAAATAATCTTCAATAGTCCTATGAAGATAGCTCACGCATAAAATAATATGGTCTATTTTACCTTTGCGATTACTATTATTGTTGCTATTATTTGTTACCCACTCAATTATGTGCTGAAGTAATGGTTTATTGCCTAAAGGCAACATCGGTTTAGGAATGAAGAACGTATAGGGCTGTAATCTAGTTCCTAAACCGCCAGCTAAAATTACTACTTTCATGTAAAGTATAACGCCCCCACTCTCTACGACATTTGGGACATATATACATAAAAGGTAAAGTGTTTTTCGCTAGTCATCTTTCGTACTCTGATTTAGAGTTTCGCCCCCATTAGTCCATATTTGAACAGGATCCACATACACAGAAGGTCCTTTTTTTATCCCTTTTATCAGTATGTATTTATGGCCTAAGTTAAAGCTCACTCCTATGAACAGTCAGCTATCACAAGAGGAAGCACAAAAAAACAAAGAAACGTGTATCAGGATACTTGCAGTGTCGCCAAAAATTCGGTATGTAGGAAAAATGAACATGTTTGGACGAACTCTTGCAGGACAGCTTCGTAAGGGGGTAGTACCATTGTTCAAACCCGATGATGCACGCAATGAGAATTTTATTGAAGCCACTAGGAACCAGCTACGCAAAGCCTTTGAACCTTCTATCGGCAAAACAGAGTTTACATTGACTGAGAATGAAAACGTCAAAATTCTGACGTTGCCTAACAAAGCTTCCTTTTATTATGTCACTCTAGATAAGGATACAATGCCAGAGGAGCTCTACCAGATCATCGGTTCACTAAGAGAGTTAGTCATAGAAGAGAATAAGTGAACTGCTCCGGTATCAGATATATATGCGAAACCTATGACAATAGATGTCACAAGTATTACTAATCCTGTCTTGTCTACGCTTTAAGGTAATCTTGTACCATCTAATGTTGTCTGGGCCTGTATAATGTTCGGAAATGCCACTATTATGTCTCATCCAATATTCTACATTTATCCCTATCATCTTTTGCTCGGCATAGCTTTTGAAATATTTCCTGAACCTGTGTAATTATTAAATTGTTTTTGGATCAGTAGCTAGGTCAAAAGCCCTGCGTTTGATGTTTGTTGTTTGCCAATCACGCATAACCCATATTATTTTTCCCCGACTGCAGCTCTAAGAGCCACCAGCCGCTGACTAAATCATCATTCTCGCACGAGTGTATCTTCACTTGGTTCATGAGTGATCACATAGTACTCCTTTATAATGCCGGACAACGCAAAACGTTTTGATGTTGCAGTGGTTTGATAATGAATAGATTATTATCTACCAGCTTCCTCTCCTCCTGCAAAATCATATATTCGACAAGTCTTTGTTTGCTTTTTTAATAAGCTCTAAAGCAGCTCTTGTCCCACCGAGGCATACAAAATCAAGAAACTTATACTTTTTTAGACTCGGGAGACTTGAGCTGGTAGATGAATATAGTTATTGGATCTTTTACATTCCATATTTTTTTCACTCTCCTCTCTCGTCCACTAACATGAGAAACCTTAATAAAGACCCATTATTGGTGCGGATTTAGATTGTGTGATCACTGATGATCAATACCCTATAAATTGATGCCTTGAAATATTAGAAAAATCACGTTATACTCGTGAATACCCAGGGCAATAGTGGAACAAATTTATGAAACAGCCATAAAATCGGGTATGTATAGGACTGTCTCTGAATTCGTCATTGAGGCAACCAGAAATCAACTAAAAGATTTAGCTAAATGATAATGACAAAGACAACCTGTTTCAAATTCTGTGAAATATCTTCCTATATTATGTTCGTATTTCGGTCTAATATTCTAAGGCAAGGATTCAATTGAATTTTCATACAAACCTACCCTCCTAATGTAGTAGTGGTTGTATCTATGAATATCCAGTGTTCCTGATGTATTTGGAAGCCAATCTATTATTCCGCTTTGATGTCTTGGTATTACACTTACAGCAGGATTTCATAAACGACGTTCTCCTCCAGTGGAAAAAGTCGAAAATCTAATTTCAGAATTCAGAAAGGAACAGAAACAAAAGTCAGTAGGCCTCGTCCTTTTTTCAAAATTATACAACACTTACTGAAAACTCAAGCTTATTAGACAAGGATCTCGATATGATTGTAATAAATAAAAAGTATTCTGTTTACAGAATTAACTACTATGTGTAAATGGTGTATCGAAGTATTGTTACGTATAAATAACTAGTAGAATATTATAGTATAATGAATACAAGAACAAATTTAATATTCAGTATCATGGGTATTTTAGCGGTAGTATTGCTGTTTCCGTCGGGTCCTTTACCTGGAAACCAAGCATTTGCATATCCATCCTACGGCGGCTACGGTGACTATCCATCCTACGGCGGTGTAGCTACGCCGATTACAAAAGTAACGTAATAACGTACGGTGACTGCTTCGGCTACTAGGCTAGAACGACTGAACACCAAAAAACCCATTTTTTATTTTTATATGGGAACCAAGACATTGCATATGCCCTCCTGTATTCTTGTGTGTGGACATTCGATTGATGCTAGTAAAAAAGAAGCTGTCGGAATTTGACGTATGAAAGCGGTTGAATCAGTTTTCCTTATATCTGCCCTTTTTTTAAAACTACACGACAACTGTCTATAAATGCGGATTCCTTAATTAATTAACTATACCTCGTGTTAAACGTACACTTTCATGGTGTAATCGTCATTTGTCTAGATAGATCCGATTTTTGCAAAGGCCTTAAGTCTTCTGCGCATTTCTTTATCGTTGGAAATCGATGGATGATAAGGGTCTACAAGTATGACTTCGTACCAAATGTATTGGCCATCTTTGTGCAGGTAATAAGAACCTAGACTCTCCATGTTTGGGAAGCTTTTGAGAACTCTTCGTTCCGCAACTTGCTTCATACTTATTCCTTGTTTGATGTGAACGACACCGAGGTGTTTAGGTCTTCTCCCTGCAACCGGTCTCTGCTTTCTCATACCTCCCCGGCCTACTCTTGCTCGCACCAAAATGATTCCTTGTTTCGCTTTGTAGCCCAATTTCCGTGCTCGATCTAGTCTACTCGGTCTTTCGATTCTATGTATAGCATGTTCTGTTCTCCAGCCAATCGCTTTCGATTTCAGTTCATCAGTATTAAACTTCCACATTTTGTTCCATGTTGTAGCCATGTAGCCACGCATAATGTTCGTACATGATTTGACAACCCTTAATATCTGTATACAAGATCGTTTCGCATGAAAAAAGAATATGCGGTTAGACGTACAAATGCAGGTTTGATTTGAAACGCACATTTTTCCATTTGAAAGTTATTATAAATAGAAACACTATACGGAACGACTTATGAATATTCGCTAGATCAGATCGATTTCTCGAACATGATCTGTATCACCTTTTCTGCTATCACCGTAGACGCCAATTCCTGTGACTCTTTAGTCTGTGAGCCTATATGAGGAGTACATATTACGTTAGGTAGCGCAATAAGCAATCTATTCGTCGGCGGTTCGATCTCGAAGACATCTAACGCTGCACCTGCTATCATATTAGCTTTTAAAGATTGGTATAACGCATTTTCATCGATAACCTCGCCACGCGAGGTGTTAATAATATATGCTGTCGGTTTCATCTTTGCCAGGAGTTCTGCATTTAGCATGTGTCTCGTGTCTGAAGTTAAAGGTACATGGCACGAAATAAAATCAGCACTCTCTGCCAATGTATTAAGATCCGTTCTAATCAAACCTACTTCTTTGACATAATCTTGATTTATAGGATAAACATCATATCCTAGAATGTTCATACGCAGCCCTCGCGCAATACGTCCTACATTCCGACCTATGTTTCCTACTCCAATAAGCCCCAGATATTTTCCACTCAATTCTGTACCTATCAAGTCCCTCTTTATCCAATTTCCCTTCTTCATTTCGGCGTCCGCTCGTGTAATGTTGCGAGCAAGAGATATCATGTTGCCTATAACGAGTTCCGCTACTGCATTAATAGCTGCCTCCGACGCATTGATTATACTCATGTCTTTGACTTTGGCAGCGTCGATATCTATATTATCTAGACCAACACCCACACGTGCAATAATTTTTGCATTAGTTGCTGCATCTATGACTTCGCGGCTGATTATAGTTCTACTTCTGACAACAATGACATCGTAATCTTTGACCCTAGAAATCAGCTCCTTTCCATCTATATTAGGACAATAATCCACTGTCATTCCTGCTTTTTTTAGGGTAGAAATGCCAACATGATCTATCTGGTCACAAACCAATACCCTGCCAGTAATGTGCACATCGCTTGAAAATTCCGTGTACTTATATAATTATTACTTAATCATATGAATGCACGATGCTCGCATACAAAATTGTTATATTATCAAACACTGGTATGTGGGATGTGAATACTTGAACAAAATTCTCCGGCTAGACAGTGTCAAGAAGTATTTTCCCGTTAGGAGAGGTATTAAAGAAATGTTTCGTAAGAACAACCAATCCTATGTCAGAGCTGTAGATGGTGTAAGTTTAACAATAGAGGAGGGAAAAGCATTTGTCCTTGCCGGAGAGTCAGGGTCTGGTAAAACTACCTTAGCGAGGATTGTTCTACGTGCGATCGAGCCAGACAGCGGATCGATAGTATTTGATGGATACGACATTACAAAATATGAAGGTAACAGATTAAAGAAATTTCGCACAAATGTACAAATGATACATCAAGATCCTTATACTTCACTCGATCCTCGAATGAGAATAATGGATATAGTCATGGAACCTTTAAATATTCACAACAAGAGCAAGTCAAAAAAAGAGAAAATCGAGGACGTATTAGAGGTCCTGGAGAAGGTACGCTTAGAACCCACTGCAGACATTGCTGAAAAATTTCCACATATGCTTTCAGGAGGTCAGCGACAAAGAGTATCAATTGCTAGATCGCTCGTGCTCAAACCAAAGTTGATTTTAGCCGATGAACCTGTATCAATGCTTGATGTTTCTGTAAGAGCCGAAATATTAGAGCTAATGCGAAATTTGAAAGACAGGCTTAGACTTTCATACCTGTATATCACCCATGATCTTGCTACTGCCAGGTTTATCGGAGATGATGTAGGGATTATGTATGCTGGGAAGATAGTTGAAGTGGGACCGATAGAACAAGTATTATTGAATCCACTTCACCCATATACGCAGGCGTTATTAGATGCAATTTCGGAACCCGAAGTACACAATTTGAAAAAGGAAAAAATCATCCGTATTAAGCAGGGTGAAACAAGAGAAAGACCTAAGACAGGTTGTAGATTCTTTCATAGATGTCTTTATTCTATGGATATCTGCAAAAGTGATCCCTTATTAGCCGGTGAGGAAGAAAACCATTATGTATCATGTTTCATTTATCCTGTGTGACCCAGGTTTCTTTAATGATCTGTATGAACGTTCTGAAACCTTGAATTCTTCTAGATAAACATCGTTTTGTTTCCAGTGATTCTTGTTGTTTCGTTTCTACTGTTTACGCGCTCACTAGCCTTTGTCTTTGAAAATTAGCACCACGGTTTAGTTAGTTTGTACTCACCTCAGATCTAATATCTCCAAGGGGAAGCTGGCTAGGATGTTTGTACCTTATAACTTGAGATACTCCGTCTTGCGAATAGACGCCATAAATCATGCTTGCTTTAGCCACCGTTGCATCCTTCAAGGTAACCATAAGCATCTGACTATCCCTTGATCTTTCTAACAACACCTTAGATAATCTTTCAGTATTTTGAGCATCAAGATGAGCATCAACCTCATCCATTAGATAAAACGGGGACGGTTTAAGTGACTGCAGTGCCAAAAGAAAAATTATAGCAGCCATAGTCTTCTCTCCCCCTGACAACGCAGTGGACTCGCGTCCTGGTTTGCCTTGGAATTGAACCATTAACATTATACCACCTGAAAATTCGTCTTCAATATTCTCTACTTCTAACCAAGCAGTTCCACCTATTACCTCGGAGAAAGTCTGTCTTAAGTTATTGTCAACCTTCTCAAATGCTTCCATGAAAACTTCCTTCTTTTCCGTAACGATTTCTTCGATAAAGCGGACGATTGAGTGTCGTTCCTTCTCCAACAGATTTCTTTTTTTCGACATGCCCCTATATCCATCAATTACTTCTACGTAAGCTTCATCGGCACGTAGATTAATTCGAGGTTTTAATGTGTCAAGCTCGGCTGTTAATTCTCCTATAATCTCATTCACATCAAACGCCTCTAGCAAATCTTTGTACCCCAACAACGTAAGATTATTGATTAGAGATGATTCCTCGGAATTAAGATCCGATATATCTTTTTCTCCTAATGCAATATCTTTTTCAAGTGAGCTATTTTCTTTGGATAGTTTTCTTTCATTTTCCTTTAGCGTCTTTATTCTTTGCTCGTATACTTGTAGCTTACCAACTGAAGTTCTGGTAGAATCTATAACTTGCTGTTCTCGATCTCTCTCTATTTGAAGCTTAGCCTCGACAGAAGTCAAATTAGATTTTAATTCACCCGCTTGGTAAACCTTTTCTTTTCTTTCAGCTTCCAGCTCTTGGGCATTCTCATTCAAGGTTTTTAATCGCTCCAATCCTATCGCAACTTCACTTTTCAGTATTTCCAAAGACCTAAGCATGTCTCGTAGGTCAAGATCGTCTACCTCTGTGGCACGCAAAATTTGTCCCCTCTTCGCATTTAATTGTCCTAATTTGCTTCTGATCGAAGCACCGGCCACGTTTTCCATTATATGGTAAACGCGGCTTATAGTCAACCCGACCAATGATAAGCGTCTACGCCGTTCCTCTGACTCGAGGCTTATGGATTCATATTGTGAATGAACTGCGATATTTTCCAAAATGAGTTGCTCAAGGTTTTTTTCGTCTTCACGAATGAGATTCACTAAATTAGAAATTTGTGTGCCTAAGTCACTTATTTTCCTCTCTACTTCAAATTTTTCAGATTCTAAGCGAACTATTCTTAAAACAATTTGTCTGAGGTCAGCATCTTTCTCCTCAATTAATTTCCTCAATTTGGTTACTAACTTTCTCAAGATCTCTATCGAATTACTGAGTAGAAGTGTATGCGTAAGATCGGAAATTGTAGAGCCAAAATCTACTGCCATCGATCCTCCTGAAGCTTCGAAAAGCTCTCCACCTACCGAGACCGCTCTGTACCCCTCTCTAGATAAAAGGTATGCAGCAATTGGACTCTTTACAAGAGCGGTATTTCCAAAAAGGAAATCTGGCAGTTCCTTATAGTCGGAATTTATGAAATCAGCGAGGCTACCAACGATATTAGGATCGTCATTAGGAAAATGAGACCTTTTAACGTCACGCACCATGTCCAGAGGAATAACCTTAAGGCGTGGTAGTTTGTTTTTTTTGGCATATTCTGCTATTGAGATCATCGATTTGACAGTGTCGACGACGAATGCTTTCATCCATTCTGAACCAGCCGCAAGAATAGCTCTTTCATAATCTTTATTCCATGTTATTATATTGTGGACCAGTCCCTCGATTCCGAACTCATCCGACATCCTCATCAATTCTGCTATGGCAATATCTTCAGTCATAGCATTTTTTGCTGTGGAAGCCTTTACTTCGTATTTTATAGTAAAAGCGTCTGCGGTAGATAAAAGGTTCGTCGAGGTCTTCAGATTGGTTTGTAAAGTGGTTTTCATTCCACTTAGGTTATTAATAAAGCTGATTGTAGTATGTAATTTAGCCTTTTCAGATTCCAGCCTGGAACAAAGGTTGTCATGGAGTTGTTTGTTTTTCTTAATATTTGTTTTTAACTCTAGATTTCCCGAATCTATACTCTTGGCTCTGTCGGCTACTATTATCATTTTTTCCTCCAACCTAGCTATTGAAACGTCCAAATGGTTCTTAATTTCATATAGCTGTTTGTGTCGGCCTTCTAGTTTTGTTCTGATATCGGCATATCTATTGTCACTAACTGAGAGTTTGTCTATTACCGAAGTCATCTCAGCTAAATCCGACTTTAGAATTGATAACCTTCCATATCTCTCCTCAATATAGGTTTTATTTTCATCCATCTTCAAAAGCAAATTCTCTATTTTCTGGTTAATATTTTGCTTCTCCTTTTCAATTGAATCGACGCTCTTTTCAATCTGGACCGACCGCTGTGCTGTTTCCTTAATCAATGCCTTTTTCCTTTCCGAATCGTAAACTAGATCCGTTATAGTAGTTGTTATTTCCGCTTTAGTTATACTTGCAACTTCCGCTTCTTGGATAAGTTTTATCTTTTCCGATTCCATCTTCTCTAGTTCTGAATTGATTTGTTCTATCCGCAAGCTTAGGTCTTTTGAGCGCAATATCTTTGAGTTTAGAAGCTCCGCTTTAGCTGTCAAATTACTTCTGATTGTTCTCACTGTATTAGAGATCTTTACCGCTTTGAACTTCTCAAGGTCCGACTCCAGGTGTTTATATCTTAATTGGTCATTCCTTTCCTCTTCTAAGTTATCAATTTGCTTTCGTATTTCGCCGATGCGAGCCATGGCAACTTCGAGGCGGCGATCTGATTCCTCTAGTTGCCTCATCGCCTCATTTTTTTTCTCATCGAAGTATGATAGTCCGATGATATCTTCAATAATTTCTCGGCGGTCTTCAGAATTTAATTCTGAAATCCGAGTTATCATACCCTGCTGAATGATATTAAGTTTATTTGAGGTAGCAAGCACAATTTCTAATAATTCTACCAAAGTGCTCTTCGTTACTCTCTTTCTATTAAGATAGTACTGGCTTTCACCTGTTTGCCCCTCCATCTCTCTTGTTACAGTGACTGAATCAGAATCTACTGGTATTGCTCTATCTGAGTTGTCGAAGTTTAAACTAGTTCTAACGAGCCTTGTAGAGGTGTTCTGACTGTCATGAAAAAGCGATTGGAATTTATCGACACGCAAGGCTTTCGGATTATTTTCGCCGATAGCGAACATTATTGCATCCAAAATATTACTTTTTCCAGACCCATTGGGACCTGTGATCGCCACAAGGCCTTTTTCAAAGTTCAATACAATATTCTTAAACCCGAATGACTTAAACCCGTAAACCTCAAGTTTTTTAATGTGAACCAAAGGGTTATTAGTATAGAGATTAGGGATCTAATTATACGTTGTAGAATACAGCTCGTCTTCTAAAATACTCACTCGAGGCATTTCCTTTTCTATAATATCTTCAACCCATCTCTATTCTTCTATCTGAGGAGAGGATTTGCTTCGGGCGAAAGACGAGGATGCGAGGTATTCTGCCTTCTGTGAATTCCAGATATTTGCTGTTTATTTTGAAATATAGCTTCGTAGATTTGAGCAGATCTATCTCAAAGCCGCTATCAAGTACGATATTTGTAAGTTCCTTTAACTGGCAAGCGTTTGTCTCTTGCAAGTCGGTAAGCATTTGCAATGTACCTGTATTAACTAATTTTAAGGGGAGTACCGTAAATAAGGATCTCAATTTGTCTTTGATAGTATTAAGGGAATCAAAATTTTGAGATAGAACTAGCAAGAAATTATCGATTGATCGGTCCGCAATATTTGGCAGCAGTCTTTGAGAATCTCCCCAGAACGAAGATGCATTAGGGGGATCGAGGTCAGCAAACTTTGATTTTGCTTTTAATACCTCGTTCTGATCTTTAGAAATAGCAATAAAATACTCCGCCCAGTTATTCACAGCAATCTCCTCCAAAAGCTCACAACGCTTCATACGTATTTCGATATTAACTTTTATATACAATTTCCTTGCCGTGGTAATTGTCCTGCTGAGCTGCGTCGAAGGATTACCCTCATGGAAGAACTGATAAATCATATTCCATCTTTGCCTGAAAATATCAGGAAACTGACGACCGCGAATTAATTCTTTGAAAGATTCGTTTTCGGCAAAATCTGAAAAGAATGCATCAGTTCTGGAAACTGCTTCGACTTTCGGTAGATACAACTCATCATACAGATTACTGACTCTATCCCAAGCCCTGATTGGATCTGAACTCATATACGTTACAGATAAATCCGAAAGCCATAGAATTTCACCAATTGATCGGATTCTATCTGACTCCTGTCCTTGGGTCTCGAGTTCGACTAAGAGCTGCGTGAACCTTTCTTGAGCATGCTTTTGTTTAAGATATGGAAAATCTGTGCGCCAAATCAAGGCTTCTGCAATAATACTTTCAATAGGCCTTCTTTGTCCTGGCTTGAGATATTCGGGGTGTGTAGTTGCGAATTCTGTAGCAGGCAACAAGGTAGATTCATATTCTCTAAAATAATCCTCAAAATCCATTCTATTCATTGTAAAATAAGCATCATGAATTCTTGTTTTGCATATTTCATTAATTGTCCTCGTAACCTTAGGACCTTTTGGCTCCTTCATATCACCATCTTCAGTCGAAGAATACGCTTGCGCAGGATCATAATCATGCATGAGTGCGGCTAGAAGAATTAATTCATAATCTCTCGAGCTGAAACTATGTTTATGAAACTCCTTTGGCATCATTTGCAAGCTCATGTAGCACACCTCAAGACTATGATGGAAATTATGATATTCGCTTGAGCCCTCTCCAATACCCTGTTTGGAATATGCATTCTTAAGAAAAAGCATAAGTGTGCGCAAATTGTTTATTCGATCATCCGATATTCCTTTCTGTGTTGCTAGTTCTATTACGGCTGCGGCTAATTCATCGTCTTGTATATTGGCAAGGTTCTCATTTGTATCATTGATAATTCGTTTTTTTAGACCGGGAAAATGTCGGATTGATTGTCTGTAGATACCTTGAAGAGGTAAACTTTTGTTAAGGTAAATTCCAAATGCCGTCGTCGACCACGGATATCGTATTCTAGGTTTTTCACGTTCGATAATTTCATCTGCAGTAGCTACGAGATTTTTGTTAAGGTCATCTATTAAATAATTCAATTGTGTGGCGTTAAGATTCAATCGTTCTTTCTGTTCCACAAATCTCATTCGTTCAGTGTTCATTACTGACCATTGAGGGATCTTCACCCTGTACCGATAGGTTCTTCGCGATCTTCTATGGAGAAAAGAACCACGACTGCGTTGATTCAATTCTTTGTAGGTAACAGCGACGTTTCTCTCGCCTGATTTGTACGGCAAGTCATCGTCCTTCACAACTTGTAAAACCACTTCTCTATTGGGTGCTTGGAGTCCGAGTAAAATGTGCCAGTACTTCCCTTTGTCAAGCCAAGATGGAGCCCGAGTTTCTTTGTCCCAAAAGTCTATTGGACCGAGAGGGACGTAGCCTTTTTCATACTCTTTGGTTTCAGGATTATGGGAATGATATTCATAATCGCCTATCATGGGATCAAGCTTTCTGGCAAGATCTCTTGCTGCTTTAACTAGATTGCCAGTTCTAGTGAACTCTTGGTAAGCCATTACTCCCCAAATAGTACCAAGAGCACTGAATAATGTGAATAAACTGGCTTCAATATCAATCTGGTTTAACGATAAATATCGCGGCACAAGAGGAATTCCGAACCATCCAGTAGATAACATCCCCGTAAAGATAAGGGTGATGAATAACCATCGTGCAAGATCATTGTAGAGTAGGCTAAATGACTTCGCCGTAATGTATGAATCACGATGGCGATCATTCATACAAGTATTTCATCCCCATCATATCTGCTCTGATTTCAACACTTATATCTTGCCGGTAACAAATTACATTTTATTTAGCTTCTAGCACAATAAATATAGCTTCGGTCCCGTTCTTGTTGTGATAAGCCATTAAACAAGTAACGACTTGACGAATCATAGTGGATGTATTTTAATTGATGTATCTTTCCTTAGACTTTTAGCAAAAAAAGAAAGCCTTAAAACATTAGCAATGAAATAAATTAGCAGGGAACGATTGCTGTTAAAGTTCTAAGCGTTTAAGAGATCGATTGTATATAATAGGGATCGTATGTAATCAAACAATTTTTAGTGTCATCCGAATAATAATTCAGTATTCTGTGGTTTCGCTAAGTCGATGCAGGATGTTTCCAAATGGTCGTTTTTATGAGACTATGGCTTCTTTCTTGTTTTGTTGAGTTTCCAGCAATTTGGAACAGCACCGCTTTATTTGTTTTCGTTTTACTCGACGTGATACACCATTCAGCAACCTGCATTCCCGACTATAATCTGTTTCGTCAGTAGCCTACTGATCGCAGGCATCAGTAATACAAGATCATCAAAACAGCTAAAGGATTTCGTATTTAGATATGAGTTGTGACAACAGTCCCAACATTTGCATTTTTATATGCTGAATGCAGATATTCATTCGGTAGAACGTTTCTTACTGAATGATCCCCTTTGCAACTATTCTTGTTCCAAGATTATCTGGTTTCAAAAGAGCATAATTCTGGCCAGAGAAGAATACCAATGATTTCTCGGGAATTATTTCAATTGTATCAGTATTAGTATGTTTTATCTTTACTGACTTGATTTGTATTCCAACGGATAATAAGTAAGTTTGGTTTTCTGTTAGATCTCCTTTGTAATAAGGACTCTTGATAAATTCTGCAAGAATAGCATCTGTTGTTACCTTTAGATTTGATGAACTAGGGGAATAAAGGACGTCTCCCCTGGAAATATCATCAGCATCAACACCCTTGATAGCCAGCCCCACTCTTGCAGGACTTTTGCATTCGTTTACAGGATCATCATGCATCTGAATTGATTTGACAAGTATGTTCTTTCCACTAGGTAAGATTTTCAGTTGATCATACGTCTTCACAGTCCCCTGCTTTATGACACCTAGTATTACTGTTCCAATTCCCTTGACGTTAAAAACATGGTCTATTGGAATTATGCACTGTCCTTCTAGGCTTTTTGGTTCAAGTCTACTCATTTCTTGTTTTAATTGATGGATATTATCTAGAAATTGGAAGTCTGAGATCGCGGTGGTTTTTATTAATGTTTTTAGCTTGGTCTCGTCCACCTCATACGAATGCAAGATGAATCCGCTAGTGAATCTAACCGCATCCAATGCGATGACTTGTTCCCCTAGATACTTGTCTATTTTTGTAACGTTCAGTATAGCATATTCAGCAATATTCGTTGCCTGCATCAAAGATTGAATTTTATCAGGAAATGTGATTGGCACGGTCCAAGTGTAAATAGCACCTTGTACTTTTCTATCGAAAATTGATAGATCAGTTGTAGTCCCCTTCTTACCTAACTCACTTGCAATTTGAAAATCGCCAAGTATAACAAAATTAATGCTCTTCGCCAGAGTACGCCTAATACATGACAATAAAATGTTTCCTAAATCGCGTAAATTTTCCTGCTTCTTACGTTTTGTTTTCCTATTTTACTTCGTGCTCGAAAGAAGGAGTTTTAATTGGTTTGGTTCGATTTCCGAGCACTTACCAGTCCTGCTATTGTTTTGCCAAATCCTATAATACGGGTTAAAGATCTGCTCACGGACTATCCTTGTCCGCAGTCGGGACGGATCGTCAAACTTCCTCCTATGCTACTCGATGTAGGATACACTGTTACATATATTGCTAGAATAATTTGGATTTGTTTTGAAACTTTGGCTTATACAGGAATACAGCCTCTCAATGCAAATAATAACGCTGATTAAGGTTAAGATGCGCTGCAATAATTCTGATACCTTGTTACAAGTTCTCGGAAATCTATGATAACTGGAGAAATATTCAAGGTAATGCGTCCCAGCCGAGCATTTCGAAAACATCCGATAACTTTTCGTTCTGTCACATGCTGCCTGACTGTGAATATGTGATTTGTCTTTCTGCGTAGATTTAACACTATAATTACCGATAGGTATTCTAGCATTTCTTAAATACATTTCGCATGGTGCTGCTAATCTGACGTACCATATTCTCTCAGGAATTGTCAGAGGTTTTTTTTACTACGCCGCGTTAGTTGATTTTACTCATCGTTTCATAGAATTGTTCCCACGAGTCATTCTTGTGTCCAGCCCATCGTTCGAAACAGATAACTTCTTCCAATCCCATCCTGGTTAGCCAGCCGGTTTTTTCAAGATCTGGTTTATCCGAAAATTTGCTCACGTAACCTAAACACAGGTATGCAACAGGTTTAACAAAATCCGGAATTGATAGGATTCTCTGAAGATCTTCGTTAGTGAGTATACTCACCCAACCGATTCCAATTCCTTCCGCTCTTGCAGCAAGCCAGAGATTTTGAATTGCACAGCACACACTATATACACCTGTTTCTGCAATCGAAGTTCTGCCAAGTACAAATGGTCCGAACCGTGTAGGGTCGTACGTAACGCAAATATTGATAGCAGAGTCTAGTATTCCTTCAAGTTTGAGTGAAAGGTACCTATTCTGTTTTGTTTTATCACTATCGAGCATAGAGATGGATTTATCTCTCTCCCTAACGAAGGAATCTTTAACCTGCTGCCTAATTTCGTTAGCTTTTATCAAAATGAAATTCCAAGGTTGTGAAAACCCAACGGATGGCGCATGATGAGCAGCATTAAGAATCTTAGCAAGTATATCATTTGGAATTGCCTTGTTTATGAAATGTGAACGAACATCGCGCCTAGAAAATATCGCCTTATAGAGTCCATTTTTTTCGCATGTTGAAAACGAATCAGTGACACACATTCTCTAAAATTGAAGAAAGCTCCCTCCGTATTAGATTTATGGTTTCGATTACATTATACGTGGCTATAGAGGGTTCATCCATAAAGGTAAAGATTGCCATACCATGCCAATCCGATGTTTGATTGTTTCCTTTATTCGCAAAGATTATTGGTATTGCGTTAAACAGTGAAAATTGAGCGCCTATACAAACTCTGTTCACATTATAATGCACTTTGCCGGATATGTGTATGCGTGATATTTGGTAATTGCCACATTAAAAGTACTGGTCTATTTAATTCAAATTGAAAGTTCCAATCGGTTTAATGATGTGGAATTCAATGGTCCAAACAGTGTCGCAGTAGATTCTGGCGCTATCATAATGCGCATAAAATCATTAGAATAAGTACGAATATTGAGCTTTTATAGTCATGTTGTGATTTGTTTTATGCCATATCATTGTGTTAGAAGATATGTAGACACATAAGCAAGACTCAATTCCAAAGACCAGAGTAGAGCAATTCATGAGCAAGGTGATCACAACGACCTGCTGATGAGTAATATGAAAAACAAATTATTCGCTATTCTGACTACGAAAAATGCTGCTGTTTGCATTCAGCTCCTAAATCGGCATCATCACTCCAATTCTAACCTAATTCGGTTAACCAAATAGTCTATAGTAACGGGCTTTCTGATAAAGCATCCTTCCTGCCTTGTTGGAAATATCTCTCTTAACGCCTCCCGGTTTATTTCACCAGAAGGCATGAAACAAATTTTGACATTAATATCGATATCTAATATCTTTTCAGATAATTCAAATCCGTTCATATGCGGCATATTAATGTCAACCAAAAGAAGATCATAGAAATTTGGTTAGAATTCTGATAATGCTATCACAGGATTATTAGATGTATATACCTCAATTCTTTCGTCGACATCTTTATTGCTCACTTCTATGCCTGCTTTGAAAGTTATGGTGACATCTGCATCGTCATCCACAATCAATATTCTTTTCCAAAATCGTTGTTCGTCTTTTATGACAACGGTACGATACAAGTGATCTTCTGCACGCCTATGAGCAATCATTTGATTAAGAGCCTCATGTCACGTTTCGAACCCACATCGTGGTATCGCCAACGATAATTTCATTTATCCGTTCCATCAGTTGTTCGTTTTCAATTAGTTTATTAAAACAGGCAGGAAAGAAAATATACCTGAATTGCAACGTGATATATTTTACCAGTCGAAGAAAACAAATCTTAACCTTTTTATCCAATCTCTTGATTTCTCGGTAATTAAGAGATTTAGCTTGGGCATCCTGATGGCAAGTATACCTAAGTTGTATGAATGAGCCTCAACCAGGAACAAAAAGTAATAAATCGAGATGGAGCCCCAGTCATCGCAATAGGATTACTCACTGGAATAGCTTTATTTAGCCTATTCATAGCAGGATATGACACAGGTCAGATTTTTAGCATAATACAAGGCCTAATTTAAAAAGAGCTAAGCAGAAAATCTATGTCATTAAACTAATATTATATCTAAGTCGTTAATGTAACGTAGACTTTCATGATGTCAATTGAAGACAATAGCAATTGAAGGGTACGTTTGCTGATGCAAGCCGGACTATTGAATCGTCAGTTTTACCATTTCTTCCTTCATCAGATATGAGTACAAGTGAAATAATCAAAAGGAACACTCGATTGCATTAAATTGCTATTATGTATCAAGTTAACTAGAGATGAAACCGTTATTGACCGAGGGATACAAAACAAGAAGAAGAAAAAAGTAGCAATAACCATGGGCTCCGCTAATTATAACCGAAAGATGAATTATGCGATCTTAGTAAATGATATGTTAAATGATTTCATACATGGAAAGCTAAAGTGTGATCGAGCCGTCCAAATAATACCCAAAATAATTCTATTATTAGAAAAAGCAAGACAAAAAAATATACCGATATTCTATTGTAACGATCAGCACCTTGCTATCGATACATACGAGCTTAAGTTATGGGGTCCTCATGCAATGAAGGATACCCATGGATCTAAAGTCATAGATGAACTAAGACCATCTGCGAATGACTTCATAATCCCAAAGAGAAGATACAGCTCGTTCGATGGAACGTCCTTAGATAACTCACTTGGAACAACCTATAGTGGAAAAGGTGCTGATACCATTATTATGACCGGAGTTCATACGCACATATGTGTTAAACATACTGTATATGACGCATTTGTACGAGGATATGACGTTATAGTGGCAGAGGATGGAGTAGAAGCTTTCACCAAACACGATCATGTAGCTGGTCTGAAGTATATGAAACAAAATTATGGTGCAAAGATAGAGAAAGTATCTTGTATTTTGAGAGGTATATCTTAAGGTAGGATTGAAACAATGAACCTTTGTGTCTTTGGATCTGAGATGTTAGATTGGAAGTTGATTCGATTGAAACAATGTTTCTTGTGTGATCAATTAAGTCACAACAAGTTGGAAACTGATTAAGTAGCTAGTTTTCAGACAGTCCCTTAATAAGGCCAGGGATAAAAAATGCATTTTAACCTTAACTTGACATTGCAACTAACTCATATAAACGTAAAATTTCTTTTTCTCCGATAGAATGCATTTTACTACTTCTGACCATAACTTCTCGTGTGCCTTTATGCTACATAATCCAATATGACCCCCATAGGACTTAGACATATTTTATCTCCTGATTACATTACATAACTGCTTGGTAGAGTTTGGATATACAAGAATATTAAACCAGTCGTTAGAGAAATATAGGAATACACCGAAGATCTGCTTTATTAATCGTAACGGCCCAGTTATCAATCATGCAGAGCAGTTGTTATTGTTGCAATCGCCGGTAGTCTGTCTGAGGATTAGCCATTTGAAATCCAACTATCTACAATTTTGTCAACCCGAGTAAAAAGCTGCTGCTAGCGAAAACACTAATGTCAAAGATCGTTCAGATAAACCGATTGTAGTAAGACGATATAGTGCAATTGGATAAGTCAATGCTACGATAAATGTGATGCAATATTAAGCCATATGCTCGCATTTTCCAACATTTGCGGGCATTTAGACACAGCTTCGTTGTGAATACTCCCATAGATAGAGTTTGGGAATTTTACACAGATATCAAACATCTTGAAATAATAACTCCGAAGGAGATGAAACTTAAAATTATTAATGCCACAAGTGCTTGAGGCTAAATTAATAACTTCTAAGACTAGTTGGCATTCAATGATAAAATCCCTGAAACCGTATCAGCATTTAGATGGCCCATTCAAAAAATGGAGACATTTACATAGGTTCTCTGATATAGATAACCACTACCAAAAGCAAACTGAAATAATAGATGAGGTTGACTTTGAAATTCCATATAGTCACATCGGAAAGTTATTTGAAGGTTATGCATGCACTCGACTTCAGAAACTCTTCGATTATAGAAAGGCAGCTACCGTTAGAACTTTGGAAGGTAATATGTAGTCGGACGATAATCTCAATATCAGAACAACGTCAGGTTAGTTCCATCACATATGCATCTTCTTGTTAAATGAATCCCACAGTCAAAGTCCATATAATGAGTTACACATTCGTAAGGAATACGCAAAGACGAGATTTCCAGTGATACGTGCATATCAAATGAGGCTGCGAATTATCTCAACACCGGCCATACTAATCCTCGATTCGATATTCTGAACTAAGAATCCAAATAGCCTTTACAATAAAGGTATTAATTGAATTCCAAAAGCTGGAAAGGAAAGTTTTCCTCTAGGTTTCCATAGTTCTATCTCTTCCTGTTTGAATCCAAGTTCACATTCTGGAATACATAATTGATTCGTTGATACATACAATTATAAGAATACAGCCTATTCAGAAGCTTTAGCAGTATCAGATTTAAAGTCTTAGTCTGATGTAATGGTAAGCATCAACTTTCAGTCTGCGTGCTAACGAAGACTTCTAAAGGGCCAAGATCCTTAAAAGCTGTATGCCTCTTCTGATCAGATAAATTCAAGATAAATTTCCCTTCTTTCACAGATCGAATGTTTTTGATAGCTTGGGAAACATTGTCAGCATATAGATCTATTCCACGGAATTTCCTATGCTTATATTCAGAAACCATTCCACTAGTACCTCTGCCAACAAATGGATCGAGAACCCAATCGCCTTCCTTGGTAGTAAAATTAATTATTATATCAATAAGGTCTTCGGGAAAGATGGCGAAATGTTCGCTTCCATAGTGAGCTTTAGTAGCTACTTCCCAGACATTGCCAGGATTCTTTCCAATTGAGTTACATACTGCAAATATGGGATAGTGTTTATGATCCCCTATTCTCTTTCTAGTAGCATGACGTTTGAACTTACGGTAGCACGTGGGACAATACTTTTCAGGATCATATCCGTAGGCTCTAGATATTTCGCTAGTTGTAGGCAACTCCTTGAACGGAGTATCGTGTTTAGCATTATGGACAATCTCTAGGATCTGAGCTATCTTTTGTTTACTCTCGTTGAGGGGTTTATATTGTAACATATGTGGAGGTGGTGTTCTGTTTCTCCCTTCTCTTGCTTCATTTCCAGCTATTCTTATGCCATCTAAATTGGTAAAACATTTTTCGTTCTTGGATAAAAATAATACTATTTCATAAGCTTGTGAGAGATTCTCTTTTGAACTGCTGGAAATATTGTTTTTCTTGTACCAAATAATGTCCTCTCGAAAAGTGTAACCCATGTCAACTAGTCGTTGTGCGAGCTTGTGTGGTATCATAAGTTTTTCATATCTACGCCTAGTATCCCCAATCACAATCCATAGGCTACCGTCTTCCGTTAGAAGATCTCTGCAAACGGCAAAAGTTTTGGCTAAATTATCGATATATTCTACGTCGGTTCTTTCTTGTCCTATTTCGTGAGGATCATCGCCATAGTGTCTATGGCCATAATAAGGTGGAGATGTTACTATAAGTCGATATTTTCTTTTTTCTCGAGGATCTTTCAGTAGGCCACGCAATACATCGTAGGCATTACCCTGAAGGACTTTCGGAGGAACCAATTGTAATGGTACTGATTCTTAAAAAATGCCAATAAGAATATTAAAGTTACTTTTCATTAAGAAAACATGTAGTACCAATTTCATCTTTTTGATATCAATTTTAATTAGCTCATCTTATTGATGCTAATCAGTTTGTGAAGAATCATTTTTGAGGACATTGCATTGGTAAATTTAGATGTACTCACCTTGTAACTTGAATATGGTTCATGAAGAGGAATGATAATCTGTTCCCGCAGAGATCTATATCCTCCCTAAAAATAAGAAGTAACTTCAAGTGGTGTTTGATGCGGAAATTTATGATGTTCTATCGTATTAATGCCCATGGCACCCATTTGAATTAGATTCTAGAACATATATAAATAATCGTGTTTGAGCCAACGTTGTTCCTCATTGCTCCACCCCCTTCACTCCGACCAGGACGATAATCATTAGTATTGACTTTATCGTAAGGCGAATATATATTTAGGCTATCCAGTTAAAACTCAAACGATATTTCTTGGGCCGGTGGTCTAGCCTGGTAAAGATACCGCCTTGACATGGCGGGGGTCGTTGGTTCGAATCCGACCCGGCCCATTTTGATAACGACACTTAAATGCGGCTCACTCTCACAAGAAAGCAAGATAATGTCTTGTCTTTACAACCAAAGGCGGCTGCGGTGGATGCCTTGGTAGTAGAAGACGATGACCCAATCACTGTTTTTCTATATGCGCTTAAGGCAATTGAATCTATGCCCCAACGGCTTAGCGCCGCCGCTTGCAGCCACGAACGCGGCTGATACCGATGCTGATAAAGAAATTAAGAAACGTCTGTTAAAAAAAACAGGGTCAAGCATAGGCGCTTAAACCTAAACTTCAGTCAAACTAGCTTGTCTAGAGCATCTCGAATTTTTTCGATATAGTTCAATGTCTCTAAGAAGGGAAGAAGTACTACTACTTAAGAAACTTGCATATCAGTCATACAAAGGTTGGACGGATGTCAAGTGGACTGCGATGGACAATGCCTCTAGGTCAACATTCGCAAATCTAACAATACGGCATCGCAATTTGCAACGCATTGTTCTATGATTGCAGCTTCAGGATTACCCATAGTAGCAAGCTTAGGATTTGTACAGGGGGCTGCCTAGTATCTTTAGCGCTACCGCCATTAACTGCATAGATCGCTTCTTTTCTCTCGGTTCTTAATAAAGGCATACTCCTGACGTTCCCGTATCTCATCGAGTTCGTTCTTAGATATGTTTAAGGCAAACGTAGTTGGATTTCACAAAGGGAAATTGAATTTATCTGGTTTAACGCGGGAATGCGTGTCAGTGGTCCATCTATAAACATGTCTTTCCACTCTTCATTGCTAGCACAATAAGTAGTAATACCTATTTCTGTGGTTGTGGGTGACTCTACTCATAAGAACTTCTTTAGGTATTTGATATCCCAAGGCTCTAATCCTTTTGCTATATACACATAGAAGTAGCGCTTTGCTCCGTCGATCGTTAGCCTGAAGAATCCCAAGGTTGCTTCAAATATATCCAAGAATTCTGCTAGATCAATTTTGTTAATCATGGTCTTGCCCTCTTTAGCTGCAGCGAGCCCAGTCTAGGGTAACAGATTGTAAAGAATCCAGATCAACATACTCTTCGTAACTATCTAACCGACTATCAAATACACTCGCGGGAAATTCTACAGCAGTCAGGTCTGATAGTTCCTGGTGCTTAGTTAGATCATTGACGATAATAGTAAGATAAAGAATCAATTCCTGTCGTAGTTTATGTATTGTTCCTGGAATATCCGTGACAAATTGTGCTTCATGGAGTCTTTGTGGGTTGCATGTATGGTTAGATTTTAACGATATTCTTTCTACGTGATCGCATTTCTTGCAGACATACCCCTTGAACCCCAAAATAGTACCCCAGTCTGGGAAATCAACATTCATTGGCAGTCCACCATTCAGGCCTGGAGCGAAATACGAGCGCAATTCGTTAAATTCTTTGAATATACGTAGAGTTTCAATGATATCTCTTTGCAAATGTGGTGGATGATCATTAGTAGTTGAAAAAATATTGATCGGAGATCTAGAGTTAGGAAAATTACCGACCCAGGGTATTGCTCACCGGTTTACCTGGTGATTGCATAGGCACATTTGGTATCTTGGGAATTGGTTGTCCTCTTCCATCATGCCATCTCTTGATATGAGTTTGCAAATTCCACCGCCTTGTGGACTTCTGGTTGCAATGTGGACAGTAGTAGTGATTTTTCATATAGCTCGCCTATAGACTCATACTTAAAATATCGTACGACTGTTCGCGGGTACTTCTAAAGGAAGGTTGAATTAGATTACGTTATGTCGGCCATTCACTCGTTACTCATTTGCGGGGCTTCAAAGGTTTACTGCAGTAACTGCAGTAACTGCAGAAAATCCATTATGAGTATTAACAGAGATAGACAGATTAAGTAGAGGAAAAAAATAGACAATGCGACAGTTTTCACATCTTCATATGCCGAAAAATTGTAGAAAAAAGAGATGGTATCGCATAACAACAGGGGTCTGGAAATGGACTATGCAACTGCTTGGACACGCTCCGCTAAAATGTTAGTATGTGGACGTTGCCCCAGGTTCGGTGGTATGAGACAAATTTGACCTAATTTGACAACCCAGTATATGATTAGACCAGATTTAGATTGTTAAAATCGTATTTTATATACATTAGCTTAACAAATCCCCAGGATACGTTATTTTCCAATCTACAAGGGAGTACATAAGCCGCTGTCCCCTCCATGACAATTCTTTCTTTTATTAATGATGCTAAAATTATCGTAGCTATTACCGGATGGCCATCGACACTTTCTGCCATTTTTCTCATCTGATTTACCTCCTGACCTTTCAATCTAGGAATCTTGTCGCTTAATTTTACTTGTATTAGCCATTTACTTGAACCATGGGTTGCGGTAAGACCTGCAGACCCCCTACTTCCGCGAGATAATTTTACATCCCCCCCACAAGAGCTCAGGTAAATCGCAACTATAATTCTGCTTCTCTACCAAATTTGCCCCACGAATAGCACGAAAGCAAGCCGTATAGTTTTTAATTACAATGTAGCTATATGCTTCTTTTGAAAAGTGATTTACGTGATGGTCAAAAAGACGCATAGTGTGTGATCTGACACTGGAGGATAAGACCGAGAAAGTAGGAATCACATTACCCCGCTCTTCATCAGATGCAAGTGCTCAGACAACATTCCATGGAAAAAGGGAGTTCAGAATCTATAGACGGAAATAAAGAGTGTCAAATTACAATCATCGTAGTAGAATTATTTCTGGTTGTTCTCTAATGCGGACTTCCAATTAGTAATTTCGGTATCAGAGTTAGCAAGTTGTTTCTCAAATTGATCATCAGATTTGATAAAGGTCCAGGTTATCCTATCCTAGCGTTATGAATATTTGTATAGGCCATCTTTTTTAAGACCTCTGCTAATGTCGTTTATCTCTTCTAGTACGCACGGATCAATTATTTAAGTTGTTGAGATGGATGTCGACGTTGGAAGAAAAGACTGTTTTTTGCCTATGACCAATTCTAGGAAACATCCGCTATCACCACGAATAAGGCGCGGGGAGTGGGATTCGAACCCACGAGTCCTTTCGAACATGGGATTAGCAATCCCACGCCCTACCAGGCTAGGCGACCCCCGCTCTTACGTATGCGTTACCCACGCATCAAAATCCACCGGCATTATATTAATTATAGGTGAAACCGATGGAGGAACCGTGTGCAACCCAATGTTTAAAAAGGTTATAAAAAGGAAATATATGCTTATATTATCTTTGAATCTTAAAGAGTCAAACGAGATCTTCCGCAGAGCCATAATCAAGGCTTACTTTGAGCCTGAATTACAAAAAATGGATTACCGTAAATCTTTTGCTAAACATCCGCTGATTACAGACTATGGCCTTACAGCAGGCCAAGACGTTTTACATTTATTCTTTGATATTATCACTGGGAATGATTATCCCGATGGCGATGAATGGTTTACAATTGAATATCTCCTCCCATATAGTGTAAAATTACCGGACAAGCTAAAAGGGCCTGATTATTTTAGCACAATTATGGCTGCTGAAGAAAAACATTTTTGGCGTCACAGGGAACTGATCCGTTTCAAATACGGCAAATCTAAAAAGCTATCAGAGTCATTGGAATTTATGAACCAGAAATATCTTGACCTAGTTAAAGCTTTGCACAATTCATCGGTTATTGAGCACTTGAAATGAGATGTATGACTGACTGATTTGACTCATACGCCACATACATGCATAGATATACCAATTAGAAGCATAGTCACCTTTTCTTCCATTCCTTCGTCTTTGGAAGATAATAGTATTCCGAACCATCAGAGTACTTTGTGCTGTACGGGCTCCATTTGAAACGTTCTTCATCGTAACAATATACAATCTCATCCATATTAGTGGATGTAAAAGTCTGCATTTGTATAGGGATAATGTCGACTAAATATTCAATTTTTTCAATCGCCATTTCAAAGAGCTTGTTATTTTTATTCATGAGCGAAAAAATTAAGCGCGGTATCATTTCTTCTGGCGCGATTCCACAAAAGGATATGGAGGCTTTGACACCTCTTCTGTTTCCTCTTCGTCGCTTCATTTCTTTGATTAATCCTTTAATTTTGTACCACCTTTGCATTGTGAATTTTTGAAAAAAGGATTCTCCGAATGGAATTGGGAATCCGATTTCAACCATGCTAACATATAGTGTATCTTCTATCGGAAGCTGCTGCTCGTCCACATGGTCAAATACTCCCTTCAGTGCACTATATATTACTTCGATCTCAAACGGTGCTATACCATAATAGAGAAATTTGGCCGAACCCTCTGCAGTCAAAGAGTATTAAGTTATTATAAATAAGCTGAAATTATAGGCTTTGCGGAGGTGGCTCAGTTATTGGCTTTACACAACTCGCTTTACTATTTTGCTCAATTCAAAGTTCGGCAGTACTAAGAATCGCTTTCTTTCGTTTTCTTGTCTACGCTCTGCAAGCTGCGTTTTTGAATAATAATAATAATAACGCTTGACTGGATATAGATCCCTTGTTTTGCTGCTCTGTCTTAACTTCTGGCAATCTGCTTTGGAGATCAGTTTCCGACATAGAGGACAGTACAGCAGTCGATGAATTTTATTTTTCGATTCTAATGTGTGTCCGTTACTATCTTTAAACCAAGTCATAATCTTACCACTACTCTATAAACTGTCAGTCCTTATTTAAAAATTTAAACTTACTTCGCTGCTTAAAAATAAGATGTAGTTTCATCGAAAATTAAAGATCATATTCAATTATAGAAAAAAATCATAATACACCCTCATTTCAAATGAGGTCTTTGATCATTTACTTAACTTGTTGTGCAATGGATATAGATATTGGAACTCTATTGAGCAAGAAAATTGGGTAGAGATGGAAATAGATCAATGACTCAGGTAGAAGAGGGATTGCTGGAATAGTATTTTCTTCGATCGAAACTTTACTAGGCGATCTATTTTCAAAGTTCATTGCACAGAAGGTAGAATCTGGTTTGAAGATAATACTGTATAATAAATTCATGGCCCAACATTTCCAAAATCAAAAGCAAGGTTTTTGCATAGATTCGTACTGCAGACCGCCGAAAAGCGCTGTTGTTATAAATGTCTTATTTGTGTTCTAACATACTAAGTTGTTCCAATTCTCCGCAGACGATACATTTGGATTTCTTCCCAAGGAACAACAGTTTATCTTCGGGATTCGTGAATCGTGAGATAAAATTTTGATAGTATTAAGTACTGGCGTCTACCAAGGATTTCGATAGAGAGGAAGAGAACTTATAAGAATAATATCGATCTTCGCTAATAGCTGTTTTATTTCCGGACATGATTGAAGTAAATTTATAAAATCCAACAGACCATTCTATATTGAAAAATCATGAGCAATAGCATTAAAGAGAATGGAGGCGATAGTGAAGAAATTGATGATATTTTTGATGATAATGAATCCCATAAGGAGCCTGATAACGATAATACGCCAGATACGCTATCGTTAAATTCTAATGATGCTACCGCCTCCACGACACCCACTGCGGATGTTGGCGTCAGCTCTGCAACTTCGACCCCGCAAAATCTTACACAGGAACCAGAAATAAAACCAGTCCTAGACTCTAAATTTTTTGCTATCAGGACGACAGGCGGGCAGGAAAACATAGTAGCAAATATTATACAAAATAGAATTAACGCGAAAAAGATTGGAATTCATTCAATTCTCATATTGGAGAATTTTAAGGGATATATTATCGTAGAGGCTCCTGATTCAAATATCGCTTATGAGGCGTTGGCAGGTGTACGTCACGTGAGAGGCCAAATCCGTGGAGAATTACCCTTCAAGGACATCGAAGGTTATCTCGTAAAAAAACCAGTCGTATCAGATCTGAATGTTGATGATACAGTAGAAATTATCGGCGGGCCGTTCAAGGCCATGAAAGCGAAAATAACTAGAGTCGATTACGAAAAGCAAGAAGCCACAGTGGTGTTACTTGATTCTCCGTACCAGATTCCGGTAACGGTAGATGCAAACTATTTGAAAAAAGTGGCGCACTAGTTTTTATATTTTTTTGTTCTCACGGTGACTTTTTTTAACGTGACATCTATCCATATATTTACGGAAATGTAGTTTATAGCTTAATTCGTAGACAAAGTCATCTAATCACGACTTTCAATATCACGTTAAATATCAAATCTCATAAGCTGATTAAAACGAATTAGCAAGCCGCAATAAGCTCATCCTTTATATATGCTATCGTTACTAAAGACGTTTATATTTCAGGTCAGCTTTGTTTTGAAGCATGGGAGACAAGAAAACCATATCTGCGTTAGTTAATGGTGGAGAAGCAAGTGCTGGGCCGCCGCTTGGGCCGGCTCTGGGGCCTGTAGGAGTAAACGTATTGCAAGTAGTAAATAGCATTAATGAAAAAACTAAGGATTTCCCTGGAATGAAGGTTCCTGTCAAAGTAGAAGTCGATGTTGCGACAAAAAAATTTATCGTTGAAGTGGGAGTTCCGCCAACAGCTGCGTTGATAGTCAAGGAAGCAGGTGTAGCTAAAGGATCTGGAACGGCAGGGACAAACTATGCTGGAGATATAACTATGAAAACTGTCATTAAGATAGCTAAGATGAAAATTGATAGCTCCTACGCCAATGATATACAGGGTGCTGTAAAGGAGGTAATCGGATCTTGTCTAAGTATTGGAATGACGATTGAAGGCAAACCGGCGAAACAAATATACTCTGAAGTTTCAGCAGGAAAATATGATGAATTTTTCAAGTAATTCTTACACCCACTTGCTTTTTACCTATGTGGCTCAATAAATATGCTAACGTTTTGGTCGTGAAATAATCTTTTGTAGCGTCTCATAAGAGTACGCGTAAAGGAATTTGCAGTAAGTTTAAAATATCCCAATTAAAACTTATAATTCATAAATTTTAGAGGAATATGAATATGGCTACAATTCAACAAGGATCAGCTGGCGGAATGCCAGTATTGATATTGAAGGAAGGCGCGACTCAGACAAGAGGTAGAGACGCTCAGAAAAATAATATTACTGCTGCAAAATTGATTGCTGAAGTAGTAAGGACGAGTCTGGGACCCAGAGGCATGGACAAGATGTTGGTCGATACATTAGGCGACGTAACAATTACAAATGATGGCGCAACTATTTTGAAAGAAATAGATGTTCAACATCCTGCGGCTAAGATGATGGTCGAGATAAGCAAGGCAACCGATAACGAGGTAGGTGATGGGACTTCGTCTGTCGTAATATTGGCAGGCGCCTTGATAGAAAAGGCAGAGGAACTTATAGGAAAGGATGTTCATCCTACGATTATTGTTGACGGCTATAGAAAGAGTGCCGTGAAGGCGATCGAAATTCTCAACAGCGTGGGACAGAAGATTAAAGACAATGATAAAGGAGATTTGATAAAAGTGGCAAAGACTTCTATGCAAACAAAGCTAGTATCTAGAGAATCAGATCAGCTGGCAGAGTTAATAGTGAGTGCATGCCTCCAGGTTTCTGAGAAAAATGATTCCGTATCCAAGGTAGATATTGACGATATCAAAGTTGAGAAGAAGGCGGGTGGTTCTCTGCACGATACCAAATTGATCAAGGGAATTGTTCTCGATAAAGAAGTTGTCCACGGAGGGATGCCAAAACGAGTTGAAAAAGCAAGAATAGCTCTTCTGAACTCGGCTCTTGAGATCGAAAAGACAGAGTTCGACGCCAAGATAAACATTAGCTCCCCTGATCAGATGAATATGTTCCTAGAAGAAGAAAATAAAATGTTAAAGAGTATGGTTGACAAGATAACAGCGACAGGTGCGAACGTCGTCATATGCCAAAAAGGTATAGATGATATTGCTCAGCACTATCTTGCGAAGAACGAAGTTTTAACAGTTCGTAGAGTCAAAGAAAGCGATATGTCGAAATTGGCAAGAGCAACTGGCGCACGAGTAGTAAGCAACCTTGACGACCTTACAGCTAAAGACATAGGTTCTGCCGATCTCGTGGAAGAGAGAAAAATTGAGACAGACAAATGGGTGTTCATAGAAGGGTGCAAACACCCCAAAGCAGTTACGATACTTATTCGAGGAGGATCTCAAAGAGTTGTTGACGAAGCAGAGCGATCAGTCCATGATGCACTCTCTGTTACGAAAGATGTATTGGAGAGACCAGTGATAGTTGCAGGCGGTGGTGCTCCAGAAGCATATACAGCAGCAAAACTAAGAGATTGGGTAAGTACGCTATCCGGTCGGGAGCAGTTAGCGGCGGAGAAATTTGCTGAATCATTAGAAGTGATTCCCTTAACTTTAGCAGAAAACGCAGGCATGGATCCAATTGACACCATTACAGATTTACGAGCGAAGCAGAGTAAGGGGTCGAAGTGGACTGGGATTGACGTAAGAAGTGGCAAAATTGCCGATGTATCAAAATTGGAAATATTCGAACCAATCATCGTCAAAGAGCAAATCATTAAATCAGCAACAGAAGTTGCATCAATGATCCTTAGGATCGACGATGTGATAGCCTCTGGTAAGTCAGCTGGGGGACCACCTGGAGGAGGTGGCATGCCACCTGGAGGAATGGGCGGCATGGGTGAAATGTAACGAACAAATGAGTGAAGGAACAAAAGATGGCAATTACTCAAAGTAAGTAAAATCCCATCTCTTATTTTTTGTCATCATTAAGTACTCATTGTCACTTTGATTTGGGTCAGGCCATCGATGTTTAATTAGTTGATAATTCCTTCCTTTACCCCTAATTCCCTATTTGAGTGTAATTAGAGTGTAATGTCTAATGTATGACATGAGATTGGTATTTGAGTCTGGGTCTGTAGTCGCCACACTGCTTTTTGTGGTATGAGCTAATCATTTGGCGACATATCGTACTAGAAACCGGATATACCTATGCCTGAGAGTAGTAGACAGAGTATGCTTTATCTCCTCCAATATTAGTAAACCTTTATAATGCGTTAGAATCGTCCATTTAATAAGTATCCAGGATGACCTGTCAGAGATATATTATTTGTTGTCTTGTATCTGAAAAATTGCTGTAGTGCGTTGTATCGCGAAGTATTACACTATTTTTTAGCTTTTCGCACTTCCTCTCCTCAGGTTTAAACGGGGGCTATCTACCATGGCTTTTATGAATCTAAGTTAATACGATGGCTATATGTAAATTTCATATGCGCTTTATAATTCGAATGGTCAAATTATAGCTTGGATCTTGATGGCTGGCTCTCCGGAAACGTTCCCTTCACTGAGTTCAGATATTTCCGTAAATACCTAGCAAACCTATTTATAGAAAATATTTTGAGGGTAGCTTATGCTGCCAAACACTGGTCAACTAGCTCTCATCGTTGCCATCTCTTATTTAGTATTGTTCTTCCTTCTAGGATCAGGTTTGTTTAACTCCATTATAGAAGGACCAGGTCAAAATCCAAGTCAGTTCATCGTCCCTTCGAGGTCAGTTCAAACGATCGGAGAAACGATTGTTACAACAATGATCTTGTTTATTGGAATGGCTGGCGCATTCCTGCTCTATAGATCAGGAAAGACTATCAATCCAAAGTCACAGGGAGGATTATTGGCTGCAGGTTTTACTATTATTGGAATAGCCTTAATACTTGGATTCAGACTAGTTGGTATCAAATCTTGAAATGAAATGGGATTGATTAAAAAAGATCCTTTTATAGCCATAGCTGAAAGAGTTCAATCGCATAGGTAAATGAATAATTACTGTGTTTTGTTATCTTATTAGAAGACACATTATCTGCGTAGAATTACTATCTCAGCAGTTGTGCCCTCATGTTCTATCATCTTAATATAGCACGTCCCACGCACATAGCTAAAATCTTAAGTAGAAGATAATGTTATAATTCCTATAGGTGAATTATGGTATTTGAGTCCAGACGATATAGAACCATTCGATTGGTACAGTAGATTCTTTGGCGGAGGAAGAAGAGGTCTAGGAGGAGGTTTCTTTGATGATATGTTCAGGGGGTTCGATCAAATGAAGCGAGAGATGGAAAGAGAATTTGAAGATATAGAAAAAAGAATACCAAAAGATTTGATAAGAGAATATAATACACCACAAGGTGGAAAAGTAAGAGAAGTAGGACCAATAGTCTATGGCTATTCAATGACTATTGGACCAGATGGCAAACCAAAAGTAAGAGAATTTGGCAATGTAAAATCATCAAGAAGGTTTGGCAGTATTGGTAGACCTGAAATTAGTGGCGAAATAGAACCCTTGGTGGATGTTACTACAACTGATAAGGAAGTGAAAGTAGTAGTAGAAATGCCTGGAATAAGTAAGGATAATATCAGAATAAATGTATATGATGGCACTTTAGAAGTCAAAAGCGAAGATCCCCAAAGGAAATATCACCGCAGTATTGAAATACCACCAGAAACAGATATTGAAACGGCCAAATCTACTTACAATAATGGAATATTAGAAATTACGTTTAAGAAAAAGGAGCAGACAAAAGGAAAAACGATAAAGATAGAATAGATTATTCTTTATTCTTTATTCTTCAATCAAACGGCTGGAGAGAAAATGTTGCAGATACTCTTTTGCTCTTGTGATCCTTAAGGCTAACTAATGGCCTTCTAAATCTTTTATTCATAATCTAAATATATACAACTTTTCGCCATACTTTTGAAACCTTCCATACACAAACAAGTAATTGCAAACGCTAAAAAATAAAATAGAAGTATATGATGATGCTAATACGTAAATGCAGCTGAGCAAGATTTCAAAAATAGCCAAATGACCCCTGATCTTAACCTGAAAATACGAATGATAATTATTATTCAAACAGAATATGACGACAGAGTTCTTTAATAGACTCCACACCGATAGCTAATCTAGTTAGGTTTGTTTGCTAGAAAGAATCTTAATCAAGATGAGGATAAGGAGAAACAAGTAGAACGCTTTTACTTTTTATTGAAGGCATTAATGGATGAATTATTTGAATACGCACCGAAGTCAGGACATGTTAGGATGCCTTCCAATGTGTCTTTTGGATTGATCTATGACAAGCGGGATTCTATATTGCTAACAGGAATAGATCAGAAAACAGGCAAAAAGATGTATCTTTATAATGTACGATTAATTGGACAGATGTTTGAGGGTAAAAGAGAACAAATGATCGCTGACAGGACTGCGGATACGTTATTTACTTGGATTGCAGATGTATGCTTCTTGTACGTAAGACCATTTGTTTATGAGTATGTTGTAAGCACTCAACATAGGGGAAAGGGAGCCGCAGACAGAACTACTAGAAAGATTGTGAGGGATTTTCTAAAGAAACTTGTTAATGAGCCTGAGCTAAAATATGTCTTAGATGCGATTAAGGGATAAAAACATCACCATATCCCATATCATATTTAAAAGTAACAGCAGTATTACTATATATTTTTTTCAGGGTTTTCAATAAAAATCAATGCTGACCATGTCTGAAAGATTTATTCCAACCCTCTTGAGCAAAGAATTGTTCTTGAGACATTTTTTGTAGTTGATTTTCTTTTGTAAACCAGCAATACATATGATTGCCTTTCGAATAACACATCGTTAGCGCTATCTTAATAAAAAACTGCTTTCTATGTTCTGCAACGGTAAACCCCGAATTCTAGTAGATATCAGCGTATCAAAGATTGATTCCTTGATTTTGAAAAATAACTATTTCCCTAGGTCTAGAAGGATGAGATATTATATGAACAGAAAGATCGTTTTCATTAATCATTTCTACATATAATTTTACTACACTTTTCAATCTTAAAAGTCGGTTGCTGGAAGGTGACTGAATCCAGTGATAACTTTTTTTGTAGCGAATCATGCTTGTAGCAAGAATAGGGATCTGCAAAGTTACACCGTGCTTTACGAGTAACATGAGGAATATTGACAGTAAATGGTTCACGTTACTGAGACCAAATCCAGACTCGATGTTGATTTTTTTATAATATAAGTTGTAAAAAGAGTTTACAGAGTCAAAAATAACAATACAAGATTCAGACATTGAATCTATGACTTCATTTAAAATTGATTCAAAGTTTCCCTCGATGGGAAGGTAAATTTTGATGTTCTTGTGAATATCCTCTATTATTAGTGGATTAGAAATGCTTGTTTCGGTTGTTGCTATAGTCGACTGCTTTAAAAGCAATCTTGCCCTCACATATGCGCTGAACGTTGTATCCAAGTCTATGTAAGTTACTTTTTTTTCAAAGGTGTGACAGGACTCCTGATGTATTCTGCCAAGGCAACAGCGTGACGCAAGCATGGCAGTAAAACATAGTTTCGCATAAGGGTCGTTAAATATTAGTGCATTCAAACCCTCTATGCTGAGGATATCGTTATAGACACCGTCCACGCTAGTATATAATGTGAACAGAGGCAGAATATATAATGAATTATGACGGCTTAATATCATCGATCCCTATGAAAAAGACCTCCTGAGAGGTTTCAGGCTGGGTATCGTAGCTAAAACAAAAATAATTAGATAGTATTTGATGACTGAGTGGGAGGAAGGCGGCGGGGGGCTGCGCCGTACTTTTTCAATACAGAATAACAAGCAGTGGCTAAGGTGTTTACAAGAGCCTCTCAAGGCTGTGGACATTTGTGGAGGGATTATGTTGGTGTATATCTGTGAGGTTAGTACCTGTGTTATCGTATTTGATGTCAGAGATCGAGCTGCTGTCTTTTGCCCTTCTCTCCCTGACCCTCGATGACTATCATGGTCAGAGTCGATCTAACTTTATCAATTCTTCGTACATGCCAAGTAATGGTTTCTCTCAGTCTGTCCATGGTTTCGGATTTGATCTTTAATATAATATCGTAAACCCCGTACACTCCGCTGACCTCAATAACCTCGGTCAATTTTTTTAACTCTTTTATGATTTCCTCCTCAGAACCAAGATCACAGTTAATTAAGACGTATGCTGTTGGCATCGCATTTAATATTTTCACCGCACTTATTAAACTCTTTTCAATACCTGTCTAAAATTTTGTAATTTGCTAAAGAAATATGACGCCTATTCTAGTCATCGAGGATTCTAAGCTCCCAGCTACAAATCCCTATGTCCAATCCTCGTGGCCATCGATAGGCGATAGGAGTGACTAAGACCCAATGTTAATAGTCTCTATAAAACAGACCAACCAAATTACTCATCGATGCATGATTTCAATCCTATTATAACCAAGTATGTGTGATTATAGCTGGGAATCAATGAGATTTGATGAGCTTTGCCTCTCTAATACAGGCTCGGAAATGCAAGCGTTTAACTCGTGTTCACATAGACCTCACTTTCCATGCCCATCATCCTCTTATTGAAAGATTGCGCCTAGGAGATGTATGAAGGAGATATTGGATTATTCTGTATCTAAATATACCTTTTTATGATAAAATTCAGGCACTAGGAGTCCATCTTTTTTATTGTAAGAGCGTAAATTCCACCAGCTGCATAAGATATAGCTATTAACATTCGAGATAAGAAGACAGCAAGATCATGTCTCATAGCAAATACCGTCATGCCAATACCTATTGAAATAGGAATGGAAGCAAGAGAAAGAAAGCCTACTATCATCTGTTCACGGTTTTCAAGATCGCTGTATTTTTTCATAAGGAGATAGGTAGAAAGATTTCCCAAGCCTATGCCAACAAGAATTAGATATTGGTACATTGACGGAAACACACCTATCGAAGCGAACGGGGCGGCCCAACATAATCCGTTTACAACCTTTGCACCAATGGGCCATTTGAGGCTATTTTTCATTCTCGAGCGGACTGAAGGGATTACTCTACGGAATTTGCGAAAAATTACTCCAAACGTCGCACCGAAGCTTACCACCCATATTATTACATATTCATATACTGGAGAGCGATATTTGACGACAACTTCACTAAGAACTGTGCCCATCACTACTGCTACCGAGACGCCTATAAAAAGTAGGCCAAAAGCCCTCCTTGTCTCCAGTCGCTGAGAATTTCTTTGCACGAACGACGACATTTCGATAATTACAATTTATGAATGTTTACATTGCACGAGACTATAAAGGAGGTTGACTAAAAATCGCGATCCCATTTAAGTTCCTAAATCTTTCAAATATCATACCTGATGAGGAATTGAGAAATTATTGTCATATCAAAATCTATGGGTAAAACTATAAAGAATTGATGTTTGGAACCAAATCTTCAGTCCCTCCACGTTTGAGGCTTCTGTATTAAAAATAAGTGACGCAGTTTAAGAGATTCTCTTCTCAAATCAGGATATACATACCAAAGGATTTGCAGATAGTCTACCAGTCTACGAAAACAGAAAAATGTTCACAAAAATGCTTAACGATTCTTTCAAATATTTCAAAGCAATTGACACTAAGGACAGGCCTTCCGCTACCGGGCCTAGCTCGCAACATCAATTAATCGAATGGTTGAAATGGTAAATTACTAATCCAAAAATAGGTTTTCTGAATCTCTGGATTTATCATTGAGCAAAATTTCACAAAATTATCACCTCAGCAATTGATATAACATTCTCAAACCTGATTTCATTTGTTGTTTTATATCTTTGGTTCAGAAATCGCTCTAACTCATTTATTTTAGAAAAAATGATTTTGTGTCATGATAATGCCGTTTCTTTTAATGAACACGGTATTCCCTGGAAAAGTGCTTCTCCGATATGCCGAAATATTGTTCATATTTCATATCGTAATGATGTAAAATCTTAGGGACACGCTAACCTGGCATTGAGATCAGATGGACCCTTTCAGGTACCAAGCTGCCGGCTGCCATCAGCAAAAACAATGTTCTTTATTTGCGAAAGGTAAAATAGAATGGAGAAAATTAGAAAATCATGGTTAATTCGCCCGTCAAGTATGATAAATCTACCGGCAAAAATTTATAAAGTGATAAGGCAGACCTGATATTAAGAATGATTAAGAAAACAAAAGCAAAGAAACCGGTAAAGGCCGCGAAAAAGAAATAGAACAATTGGCAATGGCGCAATCATGCTCCAACGCCATTTTCCTTAGTTGGTTTTATTGCGAAGTTATCCATTATATATTCCTCATCTATATAATAGTGCATGAAGAGAACTGAACCTCAGTGATCCACAATCCTCTTTCATAGACCATTCCATCTAACAGCTCTGGTTGGTAATATGACAGGAGATCTTGATAAATACGTTGGTTAAAGTATCGGTCAACTGATTTCTGGCAAATATGTTTGAATTCATCGGGTACAATTGCTAGTAATGCATCCAACTCAACAGCATACAATTCACCAGCGATTTGATAGCATAATCACCTCCAGAAGAGCTGTTTTAAACTGAATTATGTTTGTTATTTTCTACGCTCTAATTTCATGTGCATCCCATATTTTGGACGCAGTGTGATAAGTGGTTTCAATCCAACCTTATGACCAGTGTCATGATGCATCCTCCACTGCCTACATATTGTAGCTAGTAGTAATATTCCTTCCATCCATGCAAAGGGCTCACCTACGCAGCCTCTGATACCTCCTCCAAATGGGAAGTAGCTAAATCTAGGAAGCTGTAACTTTGCTTCTTTGGTCCAACGATCTGGATAAAAGAGATCAGGGTCAGAAAAATAGCGTGAATCATGATGCATTACGTATTGACTCATTAGAATGATAGACCTTGCAGGTATCGTATATTTGCCAACTTTGTAATCATTTACAACTTTGCGACCTATAGTCCAAGCTGGTGGATAAAGCCTCATGGATTCTCTAAACACTTTTTCAGTATATACCAAATTCGGTATATCTTCAACAGTCAGAATTCTCTTGGTATTTTTATCACCAAGTACAGAACAGAGTTCAGCATAGAGGCGATCGTCTGCAGTTGGATTCTGCGATAAGAGATAAAACGTCCATGTGAGTGCATTGGATGTTGTTTCATGACCTGCCAGGAAAATCGTCATTACTTCATCTTTTAATTGTAAATCGGTCATTCTTCCAATTCCGGCTTCGGTATCTTGAGCTTGCAACAGAGTGTATAGTAAGTCCTCCTGATGGTATACACTCTCCTTATCCCTGTGTTCCTCAATCATGCTGTACACTATCGAATCTAATTTCTTTTTTGCACTCTGATAACCCTTGTTAATAGGCAGTATCGGGATTTTTTCAATCAGCTCATCAAAAGGCATTTGAAGCCGGTCAAAGTATTCTAGGCAAGTTTGCAATGCGACGCCAACTTCATCCTATTCTGGCTTAATATCCGAACCTAAGACAGCTGTACTAATGATTTCTAGCGTTACATGCATCATTTCCTTATGTATATCCAACGTAATTCCATCCTTCCATCGCTCACACATGCGTATAGCATGACTGGTTATGATGTCTCCGTATCCCTTTATACGAGTGGGATGAAATGTAGGTTGAATTAGCCGTCTTTGGCGATCGTGGTATTCTCCTTCACTAGTCACTAATCCCTCGCCCAAAAGACGCTTGGCCACTTGCAGTCCTCTAGTTTTTATAAAATTTTTATAGTTTCTAATTAATATGTCCTTGATGTGATTTGGATCATTGACTAAGTAGATATGTTGTCTTCCAAATTTAAAATGACAAATATTTCCATAGGTATTTGCAATATCGGTCAATGTCTTGATGGGGTCACGCATGAATTCACGGAATAATTTATTAGGTAAAATTGAGTGAGGTCCAGGTGGATAG
>JBAVTY010000288.1:0-5950 GCA_049696495.1 Candidatus Nitrosopolaris sp. | reverse complement strand
CTCGGTTGATCTTTGCAACGTTATAAACATCCTGGTGTGTTCGTAGATCGTTTTATGTTCCATTCGTCGGCATAGCCGTTTCATTAGATTTCGATTGAGGGCCACGTAACAGTTTCTACTATACATTCTTATATCACATTATTCTATATTCCTAGAGAATGTTATGAGTCTTGACCTTTCCGAAATAGAAGATAATTTAGAGAAGAACCAAATTGCAAGGAACGAACTATTCAACTTACTGGATAAGGCATACTATGTAGACTCCATCAAATACAAAATTGACAACACATCAGATCTAGAATACAACGATTAAAGCGATGCTGGCAAGGACATTCGCATGCTAGCAATTCACTCTTCGCATGAAATGCTCGCAAAGGCTGGTGGATAGTTCCATGTCTGACGAATGATTCATGATAGATATGCTAGTCGATCACCAGATAGCTTCATGGTAGGTAAGTTGATGCAGCTAGTTCTACTAACAGGAGATTTTCGGCATTGCAATTAGGCCAGGTACGTGCACAGACAATGTATAGATTACTAAACTGATGAGACACTATAATTAAAGTTTATTAAATAAATCGTGCCCTTACAGATAACCATGTCATGGCAAAGAAATCCTTTGCCATTACATTCGAATTACATGAACAAGGTTGTGGCAAAAAGTGATCAGTAATTGGAGAATACTCGAGAAAATATACCTTCAACGCTAAGAATAAGCAAGCTAAAGTCTGTCCTCATGCTTACATCCATTTACTTCGTTGTACAAATCATTGCCGCCTTATACACTAGAAGTTTGGCGTTACTAGCGGATGCAGGACATATGTTAGCAGATGTTGGAGGGCTGGCTTTGGTTCTCTTTGCTATCAATTATAGTCGTAAACCGGCAACTCTGCAACATACATATGGATTCTACAGGGTAGAGATTTTAGCAGCACTGTTAAACAGTGTAGTGTTGATATTAATTTCAGTCTATATTTTATACGAAGCATATAGAAGAATTTTTGAGCCTCCAGAAATTCAAGGTCTTCCTATGATAATAGTGGCTGCTATCGGATTAGGCGTGAATTTTACTGGGTTGCGACTGCTGGGTAATAGTGGGCATACCCACGAAGGATCCCAAGTAGACATAGAGAAGGGACATGAAGACCTCAATGTGAAAAGCGCATACTTGGAAGTTCTTAATGACACTTTAGGCTCTGTCGGTGTAATCGCTGCTGGTCTGATAATACTAACTATCAGATTTTATCTGGCTGATCCATTAATTAGTATTGGTTTAGCATTATTTATACTACCAAGGACGTGGTCTCTTATGAAAAAGTCAATACATATTTTGATGGAAGGAGTTCCACCTAACATATCGCCTGAAGAAATAAAAAACTCCATACTGGAGATAAAAGGAGTAACGGGCGTATTTGATCTACATATATGGACTATAACCTCTGGTATAAATGCTCTATCAGGGCATGTTGTGGTAATTGATCGTGTCAGGTCACAGACAATTCTCCAAGAAATAAATGCTATACTTGACAAGAAATTCAAAATAAACCATGCAACTATTCAAATAGAGTCATACCATTCAGAACCTGATTAAGTGTCTTCTAAATAGCTGAATCTGATCATATAATGATCATAAATGTATTTCACCAGATAGTGACACCTAGATTTTGGAGAACATTGATCATGGAATTGCCGGAAGCACTTAGTAGCATTTATCATACCTGCTTGTTCAACAAGATTCATCTTTTTTGCCAATTCATGTCTGATTGCCCATTCTTATACTTCAATTAGAAATAACATCGTCGCTCACTCTAACCTAACTAACTCGAGCCCCACCTAACTAACTAAACTTCCCTGCTGTGGGAAAACGAAAAAAAGACGGCATTGCGAAGTAAAGGATAATTTGTTCTATAACTGACATGAACCACAATCTAATCACCTAGAAAACGAGATTCCTTTAATAGTATCTGGACTAATGCTAATTTTTAGGCTTTATGCCATAGTTTAAGATCTTAATTTATGAGAACCTTAGTAATATAGATAATGCGATATTTATAGCAAAAGGTGGCGTTAAAAACACCATTTCAGTAATTGTTAATGCGAAAATTATCAATCAACTCGCTAATAGTAGAATAGACACAAGGTGTTCTATGACAAAATCACTTCTAGCCACAGAATTAGCAAATGCAATAAACACCATAATTCCCCAGCAACCAGCAAAAGTTGTTGTAGACAATCAAGCATTCTGTAGTGGTGTTGTCTTCCTTACCGGTGCAGCATGTACTTTCACAATAAGTATTCAAAGGTAAGTCAAATGTATTATTAACTTGTCTGTTAGCAGTCGATGGTCTTCGTCGTCTTCTACTCTACTCCGTCCCAAAGAGAATGACTGAGTAATATAAGTAAAGAATTAAAAGGCATCATTTTTCGTAATACGGATTATAATTAATGTTCTTATTGTTTTGTTACTACGAAAGTGAAAGTAAGAGATGGTACTGTTGTTTTTCATATCGCTTATAATGAATGTTCTATTCAATATGTTGTTACTATGAAAATGAAAGTATTAGCAATGGCTACAAGCCTCGCATTAGTCTTGACATTAGGCGTGCTGACAACGCTTCACACACAATTAGCATCTGCAACTCCTCTGATCACATCTCCTCTGACACCAGACTTCTTTAACATACAGAGTGGCAATAGTGATAGTGGCAATGGTAGTGGCTACATAGTGTGCAATCCAAATTGCCATCTGTCTAGCAATAGTGATAATGCCAATAGTGGGAGTAGTGACAATAGTGGCAGTAGTGACAATAGTGGCAGTAGTGGGCAGGCAGCATATCGACTTACGGTCAGTGTACCATCTCATCCATTTGGCACTTCAACAGTCGGTATGTCTATAACAACTGCAAATGGATATACAGACCAAGCGAACGTACCCACCGCAGGTGGCTCATCATATACATTTAACATTCCGAAAAATCAGGGAAAATCCGTCCAAGTGTGTGTTAATTCCGGAACCCTTTCCCATGACAACTGTCGCACGTATGAGACTACTGGTAATGATCTGTCAGTATCATTATCTGCGTCACCAACAAACTCCGATACTAATGGATTTAGTCACAGAGTACACCACTACTACTATCCTGGAGGTTATGGCGGCTACTATCCATGATCCAATGCATTCTGACCAAGCCCAGGGCCAACAGTAATAATCTCCAGCCGTACGGTAAGGTTCCTTACCGTGGTATTTCTACTATCTTTATGTATAATACACCGAATGAATGATAACGTATTAACTTTTCAGTTCCCATGGTATCACAAGATTAGAGTACGAAATGTTATCAATAATATATAAGAACAATGCTATCACGTTATATCCGTGTCATCACAAAGGATTGTGTCATTCTTACCTAGTTCTACAGAAATACTCTATGAAATTGGTGCAGGCTCGCAGATAGTAGGTGTAACACACGAATGTAAATATCCTGATGATGCTAGGAGAAAACCAAGAGTAATAAACTCATCCTTTGATGCTAGTATAATGAATAGTAAGGACATAGATCAGAAAATTATCGAACTAATGCAATCTGGAAGAGACATCTATGTAATAGACGATCAGAAATTAAGAGAAGCAAAACCAGATCTAATCATTGCTCAGGGTGTATGCGAGGTATGTGCCCCATTTACAAAAGAGATAAATCGCGCTAATTCTGTATTGGGTTACAATCCTGGTATCCTTGTACTTGATCCTCACGATTTAGATGATATCTTGATAAGTATTATGGAGATAGCGGAAAAAGTCGGTAGAGTTCAGGAAGGATGTGAATTGGTAGCATCTTTACGAAAGCGTATTGAGGACATTAGGATGAGAGCAAGCAATAGAAGTAGTGCTAATGTTTCTAATAACAAACAGAATAGACCAAAAATACTTTGCATTGAATGGATTGACCCTTTCTTTACTGCTGGTCATTGGGTTCCTCAAATGGTAGAGATTGCAGGAGGTATTAATGGCCTGAGTTCCCGCGCTCAACCTTCGCGTCGTATGCATGATAATGATGAGCTTGTAAAATTTAATCCAGATAAAATAATTTTAATGCCTTGCGGTTTTGATACATATAGAACACTAAGAGAGGCAAAGACTTTAGAGACTAGGGAAAAATGGAAATCTTTGCAGGCTGTTCAAAACAACGAAGTGTATGCAGTTAATGCAGGAGCATATTTTAGTAAACCTGGACCTAGAACAATAACAGGGTTAGAGATATTAGCAAAAATTATTCACCCTGAAGGTTTTCAGAACATTGTAGTACCTATCGATTCATATTGCAAGATAATTAATGAATACACTAGGCTTAAATAACTGCCCATACTTTATAGTATGCGTTTGCATATTCATTCGTATATTCAGTCTGTTGAATGTGTGAACCATTCAACTGCTAAACTTTATAGCAGACGCATAAAAAAATTCAATGCCTTTGCCGAATCGGAATATCAAGCCAGTGCTGATAAGCTTATAGAACTAATCAAAAATGGACAAGATCCATATAATATAATTAACCAGTATATTCGTTATTTGAAATATAATCATAATCTATCGCCTCTATCGTTGAAGCAAGAAGTAATTACAGTCGAGAATCTGCTTGAATACTCAGATATAGAGATTAGTCCGCGCAAATTTAAGCTTAAAATAAAACTACCCAAAATAATCAGAAAATCAAAACAAGCTTTATCAAAAGAAGACATAATTAATATTCTAAATTCATGTGAAATACGCCTGAAAACTTACATAATGCTTTTAGGCTCAACAGGTATGCGTGCAGGCGAGGCTCTGTCGATTCGAATCAAAGACTTAGATTTGGATTCAAATCCGGCCAAAGTTCAATTACGGGGGGAGGTTACCAAGACCAGAACAGACAGAACTATTTTTCTTACGGATGAAGTCTCTAGACAACTCAAAGCATGGATAGACTACAAGCACAGAGCTAGACGCGTCTCTCATTTCGATACTATATCGGACAAATATATAACCAGCCTTAGAAGACCGGAAAAGAACGAATTTGACCTGGTTTTTGCAGCTCGTCAAACCATGAGCATTCACAATGTATACATTAATCTGTGTCTGGGTTTTGAGCGCGTTCTTGACCGACTACATATGAGTCAAAAAGAAGAATTTACTGTTAATCCCACTTGCAATAAAAAACACCATAGACGTAGACAGATAACATTACATTCATTGAGACGCTTTGTGAAGACAACTATCAGTGATCTTGAATACGGAGATTTTAGCGAATATTTTATCGGACATTCTGGATCAACATACTATAGAAAGACTGAGAAAGAAAAAATCCAACTTTTCCGTAAAATTGAGCCTCATCTGACTTTCCTTGACTATCCTACTCTTGAACGAAAAGGTGCAGATATCGAAGCAAAAGTTGAAAATCTTGAGCAGGAAAATCAAAGATTAAGACATAGCGATCAAATAAAGGAAGACGCATTAGCAACATTGTCAGATCAAGTCATGAGACTTATGGTAGAAGTACAACAGCTGAAAGGCCGATAACCACTGCTAATATCATCATTTTTCCTGCCAATGGCTAAATATTGCAGATATGAATAGCCAACATGGACTCGAATTCATGTTCAATATATTAGAATGGACTCAAGGAATCCATGACTATAATAAAGAATAGAACGGATAATCTTAGATTTTCATTCCCGCTATTGTTTATTCTATGAGGAATCAGGTATTCTGCTACTTTAACAACAATCACAAATCGGCGATAATCGAGATAATTAACGTAGCATAATTAACCCATGATAAGACCTGTTGCGTAATTAGAAGCTTAGAGCTATATTTCCATCAAGTAAAATGTTTGTCTGAGATACTCTTTGATGTCATATCGTAGATTATCCAAAAAACCCCTGTTATTCAGATCATTTACTGGACTAACTGTTT
>JBAVTY010000287.1:0-11236 GCA_049696495.1 Candidatus Nitrosopolaris sp. | reverse complement strand
TCCTTTCTCTTTAGCATTGGAATATTTTCAATCAGATTAGGTCTTGGTCTTTCTTTGTGTTCTATATTCGGATAATTCAACCATTTGAAGAAACGCATTAAATGCGTTCTGAAGAGGTTATATGTACCAATCCAACGATGCAGTGGATCTGACGTCTCGGACTTTCTAAACTATCAAGAAATGATAATACATCCTCTCGGGTTATTTCATCAAAAGACTTGATATTGTTGAAGTATATGGAGAATCTAGATAATACAAGTATTACACCCTTCCTGTATTGATCTGCAAGATTGATTTCTTTGAATTGATGTACTTGCATATAGTGATAGCATTTTGTTTGTGTGCTGGCAATACTTTGTTATGGATAATGTTGAAGCATTCAAATGGTAGTCCTTCTGTAGCCTTTTCTATAGTTCTTATATCTGTGTCCGAAAGAATGGCATTAAAATTGACATCTAGTCTTTGACTTGCTTTTTTAAACAATATGTCTACAGATCAGTAATATGACGTAGTATATAACTTAGTATTCTATGGTAAATAATGTCTATATTATTTCATTTAATTCAGAACCCTCAAAATACCCTACTTATGCGCCAATTGTAGAAAAAATGATTGATACATTTGAAATTACAAATTCAACAGGAACCAAATAGCAATTGAATGAAGCAGAATTTCTATCCAATAAATAGTTGCTTTATTAACCTCAGTCTCATAACTTGTACAAGTACCGCACTAACTCACCTCAGAGTTCTACACGTGACATATAGGAGCAGGCCAGCCTGGCTAATATATTGAGGCCTCCACTCACCCACACGCACACTCTTCATTGACCTTGCATCCTACCTAATATCGTGGACATGTATTGACTTTAGAATTCAAATAGTCATACTCATATTCTCGGTTTCAGAATAATGAACTGCCGTATGAAATTGTTACGTCTTCTTATCCGGAGTCGGAATAACTTTGTCCATAGCCCATGTCAAGATTATCTAACGTTTACATTGATTTGGTTAGATTAAAATGAACAAAAAAGATACAAAATATCAAGTACTATTATCGTTTTGAGACAATCGAAAGTGTACCCAACAAGATATCGCAACTCATAGTAAGTGTACCTTCAAAGACTAAAAGAAGTGGTTCAAGAGTTGTTTCAATGATGCCATGGTAAATCCCTTGCCGCCAAGGTTATTTGAAATGAGATTCTGATACCGTGTTCTTAATTCCGAATCAATATGGATAATATCTTTACCGACGGAATATTCGCAAGACCCCTGGGGAGAGATTATAATCAAAAATAAAATAGTTGATGATGAATTACATGTCAATTATTAGTACGGGTGCCCAAAAAAGCCGCCATTGTAGCCACCGTAGTAGGGGTAGCCGCCATTGTAGCCGTGGTGTGTTCTACTACTCCCTTTATAATGATGTTTGCCAGAGATACTATGATGATGATGATGATGTCCGCTGCTGTCACTGGAAGCCGATGAACTACTTGTAGAAGCTATTGGAACTGGCAAATGATTAATTTGTGAACTGTTGTTGGATGAAATAGATACGACAGCAGTATTATTTGATTTTATTGCAAGATGTTGTTGGTTCGGAACAATTTCATTCACACCTGTCACATTAATGCTATAAAATTTTGTAAGGTTTTCAGGAATTGCTTGGCAAAGTAGTTTCGCAGTTATTCTATTGGGACCTTCTCTAATAGTACCGGCATATGTTGGAGCAAGCTTCCATTTAGAATAATTATTTCCTCCCGCTTGTCCAATTGGTATGGTCTTTTGGTATGGTCTTATACTGTCTACAATTACGGAAACCCCGCAATTAGAAGTCGCACTGTAATTGGATGTGCCTAAAACAGTTAGGTTTTTACCAACAGCCAATCGTTGACCTTTGATAGGATCTGTAATTTTGACGCCAAGAGGATTGGGTATGGACGATGTTTGTTGTTGATTAGGCAAAGCATGGATAGGGTTGACGTCTATAGAAGATATCCAAATAGTTGATGCAAAAAGGATCATGATGGTAACGGAAAATACAAAGTTGTTAGATCTTAGGTTAAAAGTTTTCACATATTTGAGAAGAGGGCATTATTTATAAGAAGATTGAATAAAAATCTCCTAGTAAAACATATAGAATATAATTGTAGAACATATCTCTAGTATATTTACACAAATCTTACCGTAGAAAAGAAAACGAAAATGAATTAATTAGGATAAATGAAAAAAGAACGATTAATGGAAAATGGTATATTTGGCAAACTGCCTTGAAACTGGTACAAGGATATGGTAGATCCATAAGGTCAAAAGAAGATTGGGCAAAGACATATGTTTTGGATTCAGCCTTTGGATTGTTTCTTGAGAAGAATAAGAACATCTTACCGGACTGGTTTACTCAAGCTATCCAAGGTAGGATTAAGATTATCTCCTAGCTAACGTAGTTTATGTAACTACGAACCCAGCTAACGTCCAGTGATATTGGGTACCATATCATTTGGGGTTTTCTGGTACTTAATCGATTCCGAAGTTGATGTATGGAAAGTGTATGGAAAGATCAGTTAATATAACAAATCATTCTTTCTCGTATTCATTTGTATAGTTTATTACAATTGAATTTGAAGGAACGCCGCTAAGTGAATAATATTCCTTTACTACTTTTTTGTATGCAGGCGTTTTGGACGACAAATCTATTAAATTGAATAAACTTTGACGATCTTCTGTCATTATTGGGGCTTGAATCACTTCTCCATTCCTAATTCCAGCGACAGAAGTAAACCGAATTGCTTTTGCTGCTTCCATGCAACCTGTCCAGAGGCGTACGAGAATATTCTTTCTTAGTGCGTCATCTATTTGTTCAGTAAGATAGGGTATACTTAATTGTGCAATTTCATCGAGACGACGATCTTTTTCAGTAGCCCCTAAATCAATTAGCATTTTGTCCTGTCCATTTTTGGCTTTTACCAGCGACGTATTAATTTCATTCACTAGCTTAGCTCTTTTTTCAATATCTACTAAAGATAAAGGCAACACCTGTTGGAATAGTCCTGCAGCCCAGGAATACGCTGTTATCATGTTAGGGTCCGACATAAATTATCTTTTTTAGGCGGCAGTCAAAACCTGTAGAGGTAGCAATAGCCTTAGATATTCCAGCTGATCAGGTACAGGCAATATATCGAGAATTTTGGGAACTGAACAATATGTATGAACTAGCCGAAGTCTACGAAGAAATAAGACCGAACCTTCCCTCGTTCTTGAGATTACACAAAATACTAAATGATCGAGGGATGGGAGAACAGGAAATAATAAACGTCTTGGAACTAGCGAACAACCACCAATTACAACATTTGCAATGGAAAGTAGAATATCTTAGAAATGATATAGAGAAGCTAGAGGATCAAAAGACGAAGTGTTCTAACCACATACTAACCTTGAATAAGAGAATAGATAAATTTCAGGAAACAATAATAGTGCGCAGTCCAATGCTAGCTGGCATTCGGCTGATATTTCTTACACACCAATGAGTGATTATTGGCCGTGGCAATAAATTAGCCGTTAAAATATATCGTGTCTTTGCCCGTACCAACCCTTAGAATTCGTAGTTGGAAAGATTCGCGTCGATAATTTCAGATGTTCTTTTGCGAGTGATTTTCGTTACATCTCTGGCGCAGAAAGGGGTTACAAAGGCCTATCAACTACAACGTTGATAACTTTTATCCTATAGCAAACACATGGGTTCGAAGAAAGTAGAAATAACGCATCTATAGACTCGCTAAAAAAGAAGAGGAATTCGAAGCCTGATGACTAACCATTTCTGTCGCAGACCAAAGACGAACTTGATATTAACTCGTCACAATAATTCTGGTTTATTCTTAAGTGCTTGTTCCATAAGAAACAAATTTTCGGTTTTTGAAGTCAAAGTAAGTACGAACATGAAATGAGTAATTTCCCGTTTGGTTATCATATTCGATTCCGCAGGGCAAGCCGCCTTTCATATCGATGACAGAACTTTCTTCAATCAGATATGAATGCGCAAGACCGCATCTTACCTTGTGATAGATTTCATTCGCGCCCTTCCTAACGTTTAGATATGCCTGGCCCAACCTATCAAAAAAACATTGAAACATCTTTTCCCTTGTCCTGTTGCAGTTCCAGTTAGCAGTCGGCCCCAATATTCAGTATAGCAGCACAGCCCAAGGGCAAGGAGCAAATTAGGCGCACCGACTTGTGGCATGTTCACTAGATTTATTGTTTTTTCTATATCATTGAACATAAAATCCTTGACCTTACCGACCGAATTATAAAATATGGATTTTTTGAAAGCCACTAGATTATGTCAACACAATAATTAAAAAATGTTGGTAAGTAAGCAAGGGGAACAAATTCTGTTCTATAATACAATTTTTTATCCTTGGAACCACCTCCAACTGTATCCTCAAGAGGTGCTACATCAGTTGTCGTAATCATTTACTATATTCCTAGCATATGTTGTTCAATCACTCTATGAATTTTGTCGAAGTCTAGGAATGAATGTCAGTCCAATGCGGACATGGAGAACTTTCATGACCTTGGCACTTTATTCGATATATTCAAACCCCGAATATATTGATTAGAAAGATTATAATTATAAATATAAAGCACAAGAACACAATAAATCAGAATAGCAAAAATTCTTGCTAATAGCAAAATAAAAAAAGAGAAGATGGATGTACTACATTAACCACCAGCTCTAGGGAATGGCTCTAATCAGGCTGTCACTTAGTGGGTAAAAATAGTACGCAGTCATGCTATGGTACCAATGATAAATATGACCAGACGCGATACTGGGTCGGATACCATGATGGATTGAGAGAGGGAAAGAAGGGAGTAGGAGGAGCATAAACGAAAATCCTACCGTTTATGCTTGGTCTGATAGGGACGATCAAATCAGACCTAGCAACGGTAATAAAGATACTAAATCATATAACAATTATTCGGAAGAGTCGTCAGATGTAACGGAAACCCGGAAAAAGAAAGATGAAATAAAAAATACAAAATATGATAGCTATCCTGATTGCAATACCGCACCTTTAGGGATTAATCCTACTTCAGCTATTACAATTAATGCAAATGATACACCACAAATAACAGAAAGTTATAATTCTTATAACAAAAATCTAGGTATAGACACATGCATTTCAAAAAATGAGAAAGTGGCTTCCTATGTGTGATTTCACAATCTATTCCCAATGCTGATAAAACAGATCCGAGGATGGTCTTCCAGACCAGGATGTTAACGCAATAGATGAAATTCCAGTGTATTCCATCAACAAGCCCAGAGATGAATCTCTTGCTATCCTAAAAATACTAAGCAACACTAAAGGACCACAAAAAATGATGAAGAAAAACAGGCTCCTAGAACAGCTATTACGCTCTGTCTTTTTACCTCAGTTGCTTCCTCTTTAAGTTCTACTATTACGCTCTGTCTTTTTACCTCAGTTGCTTCTTCTCCCGTTCCCTCTCCTTTTACCTCATTCATAATATCCTGATGCGCAATCAATCCAGCCATCTCTAATTCAGCTTGTACAACACCCATATTCGCGAGTTCAGTTATGACGAATTCACTTGCTTCTCCTCTTACAAAATGATGTACTGATTCATTTGAGATAGGGTCGATTTCTGGAAACATACGTGAATAATATTGCTTCCTAATGCAATACTTGAATTTCCAACCCTTCGTCTTTTCTCATATCTTTTATTCAGGTTCTTCTGTAAGAGATCAGTAAACTCTGGACTTTTCCTTATGGTTATTGTCATTGTTCAGACTCTTCTTCCAGTTAGTTTTTTAGTTTGTTATGACTATCTAGATGCGGAAATTTTGCTGAGATCATCTGCTCTTTGCAATTTCTGAATCACATAATGTACCATTCTTCCATGTTCTCCTCTATCAAAATATATTCTTCGAGAGGAAGAATAAAAAGGGTCCAAAGCTGGCTGTGAGTGATGAATATGACTTATTCAGAATTATCGTTCATTGTATGCATATCCATCCGAAATCTGAGACTAGCCTCACAAATCAGGTCTTAGATACTCTATAGGAGGTAACAAGTACATAAACTTGAAAAACGGACGTGTTCCTAAGCAATATACATATTCTAATTACTAACAAATAGTTCAGATGTTAACAAAGGATGTCCCTGTAGCGAATTATGCGACGCAGCAAGAAAAGCAAAGTAGCTGTCGAATCGCCTAGGGGGAGATATATTGCAGCCATGAGGGGGAGATTGATAGATTGTTCAAATAGCGATGCAAACGCGGTTTTTTTAATTCGAATAACTCATCGATACTTATTTTTTGATCTAGTCTTTCTTTGTCTGTTTAACTTCAGGATTATTATTACGACAACGCCCCATAACAAGAATGCTAAAAGTCTCTGTTGTAAGAACCACACAATACCTCCTGCTATAGCAAAAATCATACCTAAAATTCCAATCGATTGTATTTTTCTGACCAATGTTATTACACAAGATTCGTAATAAGTTCAATAATAAGAATACTATCATAAGCTGCAACACGAGAGATAGGAAAATGCCTCAGATATACTATATAGATACTATAAATAAAATATCGCTATGGATACATCTATCAATATTATTGGAATTACATAATTATCAGACCCCGACTCGGATAAATATTTTCTATCGCAGCTTCAGTCATTACTAGAATCCGAAAGCAAAACACTAAATGGTTATCGGCTGATATTCAGTTCTATTTTGACACATATATTAGTAGTAAATACGCAAGAGAAGTGGAAGTCGAATCTACTCGAAAATCTTACGCTGAATATAGACAAGTATCACCTCTCACACGAGTATTCGCAGCTTACAATGAAATAGCATGAAAATATGATAAATATGTTAAAGATTTCTAATAATTATAACAATTTGATAGCCATACTGGAAACGCAATTGTTTAAACTAATCGTAAAATGATAGTGACATAGGAATATTGTCAACAACGAATCACAATTATGATCGGGCAACTGACTTACGATATCATGATTTTACCTAATGATTGTATCGTTAATAACGGTGGAGACAAGGAATATTTCTTCGTGTAACATATGTGACGATAAACCTGCTGATATTTTTCAAGTCGAAGACGATTACTGTTTAGATTGTTGGCAAAACCAAACAGGTTCAGATTATAGGGCCTTTAATTTAGGATATTTGTATTTCAATATTGGCTACTGTCTTTGTGAATTCATTTAAAGGTGATTTGTAATTCCAAAAAATAATTTGAGTTCACGACGATCTTATGAGAGTTTCGACATCTCTATTTCAAAAAAATTAGACAAGACTTTGATACTAGTAAGTCAGCTGATCTGTTCCCTTACTGGACATGGCGGAGTACATAATCTCTCCAGATATTAAATGATTGATTAACAAATGATCAAAAAATTAGGCAGGCGTGATCTCCCTTACACTTGCATCTTTGATATCCATATCGTCTATATTGTCCCATCTAAATAGTGCAATAGGTCCACCCCAGGAAGCTACTTGAAACTCACCTCCACCACACGCACTGCCAATACGACCTCTTGTTGGGCCCCATTGTCCGTTGTCAATAGTTTCTAATACCTTGCGCCAATGATTTCCGGGTTGGATGTTATTTGAATAGTCATCAACCCATTGTTCTACTTTTACTGAACCGTTGCCTATATCATATATCACAGCTTTGATCCCTATCCAGTTTTGTCCGTTGAATTCTGTCGTATTTATAGCGTTAAGTTCCTGAGGATCGGCGCTCCCTACAGAGTAGCCGGCAGTGTGCTTCAGGTCCTTTTCAAATTTAACCCTTCCAGTAAGATAAGTATTTGAATGATATGCTGTGGCCTCGCAGCTGCTGTCAAACCCACCCACTGTTCCTCCGTTAGTATTTCTTGCTCCGTGTGCCCCGAATTCTATATGTGCTTCACCATTATTAGTTGAACTTGTAGCATGGTTCACTCTGAGGTATGCAGTTAATTCTACATTCTTCCAATCATTAGGTCTCAGCATGTATCCCTGATTCGCCATCTGCTGCTGATCAAGAGTACTTATTTGATTTTCTTGGAACAAAGTTGAAGTCAGTACCCCATATCTTACCATAGAGGCCTGCACTTTCCAACTACCATCAGGATTTTCCTGTGTAAAGGTAGTATGCGGTCCTTCGTTTGATGTACCTGTTCTAGGGTCGTTGTTTGGATCATTAGGATTAAAGAACCATTGTTCTCCACCTGGTGCTGATGGATAGATCTCCTCTACTCCAAATTGATCTAAGTTGACTGAATTTGTATTAATGTTTGGGTTCAGGTTATTTACTCCACCTTGATTTAAGGTGCCTGAACTTCCATTACTGACTAGTATCATTACTGTGGCCGGTTTACTGTCTATTCCCTGACCATCAGTGGCTTTGTAGGTAAAGCTGTCAGTGCCTGAAAATCCACTGTTTGGAGTATAAAATTTGCTACTGGAGACAGTACCATCAGTAAGTGTGCCGTGTTTTGGAAGACCCACCACAGAGAACTTTAATACATCTCCTGGAATTGGGTCAGTGCCAGTCAGAGTAATTGCTATGGGTGCACCATTGTCGCTGTGGATCACTTGATTTATGGGAGGAGATGGTGCTGCATTAACTGAGGGAGAAGTACCTGAGTTAGTGGGTATGGTTTTGGTATAAGCAGTAGGAGGAGATGGTGCATTAACAGTTATAGATACTTTAGCAATGTTGCTAAATACTCCTTGACCATCAGTGGCTTTGTAGGTAAAGCTGTCAGTGCCTGAAAATCCATTGTTTGGAACATAGGTTACGCTATTTGAAGTGGGATTAGTTAGTGTACCATGCTGTGGAAGACCTACAACAGAGAACTTTAGTAACTGTCCTGGAATTGGGTTAGTGCCTGTCGTAGTAACTTGGACGGGAGTACGTGCGTTAGTCTGGATAGTTTTGCTATAAGCAGTAGGGGAATTATTTTGTGATGAATTAACCGTTATAGGAGTAAATGCGTTAGTCTGGATGGTCTTATTGTCAGCAGTAGGAGGAGGAGGCGGTGGATTAACAGTTATAGATGCTGTAGCAATGTTGCTAGATACTCCTTGACCATCAGTGGCTTTGTAGGTAAAGCTGTCAGTGCCTGAAAATCCATTGTTTGGAACATAGGTTACACTATTTGAAGTGGGATTAGTTAGTGTACCATGCTGTGGAAGACCTACAACGGAGAACTTTAATACATCTCCTGGAATTGGGTCAGTGCCTGTTGTAGTAACTTGAACAGAAGTACCTGCGTTAGTCTGGATAGTTTTGCTATAAGCAGTAGGATGTGGTGGTGGATTAACAGTTATAGATGCTGTAGCAATGTTGCTAGATACTCCTTGACTATCAGTGGTTTTGTAGGTAAAGCTGTCAGTGCCTGAAAATCCGGGGTTTGGAGTATAAGCTACACTATTTGAAGTGGGATTAGTTAGTGTACCATGCTGTGGAAGACCTACAACAGAGAACTTTAATACATCTCCTGGAATTGGGTCAGTGCCTGTCAGAGTAATTCGTACATAAGTACCTGCGTAAGTGTGGATGGTATTGCTATTGCCAACATAAGGACCTACGTTAGTCTGGATGGTATTGCTATTGCCAGATCCGTCAACACTTAATTTTGTTATACTTGCCCAGTTATTCTCTGTATTCCCATTAACTGTGAGCCTTACAAATCTAGCAGTAACACTTGTTGGTAAGTTATACTTTTCAGCTGATAGAGTTGTTCCGCTGCTTTTACCTGTAAATACATTTGTGAAGCTATTGCCATCGTTTGAAACCGATATTACAAAGTTATTCTGTCGCAAATTTCCTCTATACCAAGTAATATCTACACTGCAAATGGTCTTTGGTGCCCCCAAATCAGCTTGAATGAATGAACCAACACCAAGATTTGACCATTTGTTGTAAATATTATTGTCCAAGACATTTATTCGTACATTCCTGTCATTGCCGGTGGCTGTTACACTAGCGATTGGTAATTTTTGACAGTACGAAGGAGAAACGCTCGATACTTGTGCGTATAACTTTTGCATTGGATTAATCTGGGAAATGTTTCCGCTTACGAGAGAGAATAAAAGTGCTGTCATCAAAAATAAAGCCTTCGCTCTCTTAATGCGGTAATTTTTTGCTTTTGCTATGACATGTAGCTCCGGAATTAGTTTCAATTAACCGATGGAAAGACGACTAAGTATTTACATGGATTCGTCACTTGTACTACGATTAGTTATCATGAGTTTTGCTTATTATTTTGTATTTGATTTAATAGGTGTAACTATGTACTTGTATAAGTGATTGTTGTAATAAATTCTCTCTTCTACTATTTTGCATATAACTAATTGCTAATAGAATCATACGTATTCTAGTTGGAATCCGAAACAAGGTCATCTTATGTTATACGTGATTGATGAATATATTTAGAAAAATAATGATTATGATATTCTATGATTACTCTGTTGTGTTTTTTCAACTATTTTTCATAGTGAGTAATTATTAGCACCGACCTGCAATAATCAAGTCAATATAAATTAATACTACCAAAAAAGTTAAATTAATGCTTTACGTTGATAAATCATTGTCAGTTTCCAAAGTATCTACAGAAGAAATTGGATTTCAGCAAGTAATCAAGTTCTTATCCAGCATAGAACGAAATAGTCTAAAATCTAGGCATGCTTATCAATATGGACTGATTTCTTTCCAGAGATTTTTATCACAAAAATATCCGGATTACAATCTAGAAACGATTCTAAAACCTTTGGCAGAGAATAAAATCAACCCCTATGAATTGCTGGATAGCTTTGTTTCCTATTTTCAAACCTCCAACGCGACCCTTACGCCTACAACTATCAGGCTTTACATTGCAAGTGTAAGGTCATATTTCGCATATAATGATATAGACGTTATACCTTCAAAATTCAAACGAAAAGTTAAAATGCCAAAGTCCTATCGCGAGGACGAGGAACCACTGGATACTTCGGACATCAGAAAGATTTTGTTATCATGTAACAATAGGAGACTGAAAACATATCTTCTCATCTTGGCAAGTGGCGGAATGCGTGCTGTCGAGGGCCTTGCAATCAGAATAAAGGACATAGATTTTTCAGTTAATCCAACCAAGATTCGTATTCGTAAGGAATATGCAAAGACAAGGGTGGCCAGAGATATTTACATATCAAATGAGGCCACGC
>JBAVTY010000286.1:0-4485 GCA_049696495.1 Candidatus Nitrosopolaris sp. | reverse complement strand
ACCTGGAGACATTGTCTGGGATTTTATAAAGAAGACAGGAAGAAAACTTGATTATGACGAAGGATATGTTATTGATGAAGGTGCCGATGGATTTCAATGCAAAGACTGCAAATACTATATGTATTCTCGTAGCTGTTTATTGATAAAAGGCCTGCGCTCCAAATCTCCCTAGATGGGGGATGGCAGACACTTGCAAATGGTTTGGTAGAGGTGGCCCAAGAGGCAAAAGTGAGAATTGTTAGAGGTAGAAGGGTGGTAGGCGTAGTAGAACTAGATAATAATAACTCAACATCCTTAGCATCTTCCTGGCGAATTGAGCTTTCAGGCGGTAATAGAATAATCGCATCAGTATTGATACTTGCAGGTAGTCCAAGGGACGCTTATGTATACAATACTTGTAATCGAATTTTAAGGATAATTTGACTCAATTTTCTTCATGTTTATGCTAGGCTTGAAAAAGGTTGAATTGCTCAATGCATTTGTTGTGTGATAATGAGCTACAATACTTAATTATATTACACGCTTAGAGCTCGTATGAATAAGAGTAGAGGTATGCGCCTCTCGGTTTTTGCTGCAGTGGTAGCAGCCGTGCTTGCATTGACCGCGGTATATATTTTACCAAATTATCACGCATTCGCTATAAAGCGGTTCCTTAACTGCATGACAGGTATTGCAAACAAAACTGGTATCCTAACCATAGGTGACGTTAACGGATGTTACTACAAGAAATATCCAGAGTTCGCACGCCATTTGGGCGTACATCTCAATAGCAACAGGGTTAGCGCAAGGCCGCCATAAGCTGCGTTCTTTGCCTGCAAGCAAAAATCGCTTAAATTCTTCTGTAAAATTTTGGATGCTGGTCAGGATCATTTTAATCGATAGTTCGGTCGCAGATCCCACCCCTAACGCTCTTCATTACAATTCTTAGGACACGAATCATATAGAATTGACTACACTTACCAATCCAGAATTCCTGTGGAGAGTGGCAAATACTCCTTGCAAGGCGATATGTCGGCTGCAATTTTGGCTTTTCCATGTCTTCGTTTTAATTCTAACCAATTATTTTCACCTGCGCATCCAAACGGTCATTTTTCTAGACATCACGCATTACGGGATTTTTTATTGAAACCTTCAAAATTTGAACGACTTCTGCTTGAAGAGCCGAACGATGGAGACAGTCAGCTAACTGATATTCTAGCTATATACTTTCCGGATCCGGCTCAAAATTCATACGAGTTCGGTGGGTGTGTGTTAACACTCGTAAATTATAATTCTACGCCACCGTTATTCTAGTTTTGCTAACTGCCTACTTCGCTTAGAATGATCTATCGTTAAACACAAACCTTTTGTTGACCCTAATGTCGGTTCTGTCGAAACCTGTTTACCGACTGGTCATGTGACCGAAGCTCGATTTACAGTTGATTCGGCACCTCGCATTGATTCAGCTTAACGAACTAAAATATTGCAGTACATTATTGAACTTAAATGGAGTCGTCAAATCGCTAATCAAATACGCTGATCAAATACCGTCATTTGGTATACATACTTTCAACGAAGGATTGTAATTGATCTATGGTGTCTTGGCCAACCGGATTGCATATTATGTTATATCCGGAGGCGGTAAAACGCTACGGACGCTCCTCTTATGGATCAGAAAGAAATGGTAGAAACCTTTTCCAATGCAGATACGGATCCTGAATTCGACAATATTTAACAAGTACCGGAATCACTTACCGCCTGACTTCTCTGAAAGCCAAGTAGTCAGCTGGGGCAAGGGTCACCCAGAATTTATGATTGGATTCGGAATAATGTGCGTTTGGCTAGCTCTCGACCATCTGTCAAAGGAGGTAATTTCTCTTATGGAAAATGAAGGCGGTGAACTGGCGTACGGTGTATCTTTGAGTTATGGAATGTATTTACTCTATATGCGCCCAGATGCTCAGAATTTTATATTATCGAAGGCAGATGAAAGTATTAAATTTGACCCGGGCTAGGTTCTGGGCTTGGTATCGTGTTCAAACACCTTCCAAGAAAGGTTAAGGATGGAAATCTAGCACTAGCACGAGTCTGGTAGTGTCTCATGGCCACTAGTAGCATTGGTCATATTGCTCTTTGTCATGTTAGCTCCACCGGCGCTAGTGGAATTCCCCTGCGCATTTACTGCCTTCATAATGATCTGATCTTAGTCTATTTCGGAAAGTGATGATTCAGTCTTTTCTGGGACCACTACAGTGGACCCGTTTTCTGGTTGAAAATATCATACCGCAATATGTACGTAATGGCCTAATTGTAAACCGATACAGCAGCGACCATAATATTCTTGGCAAAGAAAGATGACCCTGCTTTCAGCAAAACGGACTTATTTTTGGCGCCCCCATTTTAAGCGTCATAACAGTATTAAGAAATCAAGAACAGAATAAAGCCTGTCTACTTTGATCCGAAGGAGGAGGTGATATGGAATCTAGTGAATAGTGTTATCACCTATGTATGGATAAGAGAAGACAGCATGCCAGGGAGAGATGAAGATGCATACAATTTCACACCGGATTTGTTCTACGATCCCACGTGTTAGGTAAAAAGTCCAGGTCTTATTAATAGCCTCACACAAGATGACTTTTTGTCAGGGATTAGTCGAATTTAATAATTGTTGAATAGAATTCGAAAGTAATCCATGCGACTTAATTTGTTGCATCGAATTTAGTAGTTCAGCTGGATTAGAAACTGATGTATGGCAGTTGTTGTTGATACATATTGATGTGTGGCACACATCGCCTTCACAATTAGTAGAGCTCTTTTTTGAGAAACTTTGAGCATTTGTCACATGGTAAGAATATCCTAACGCAGCCGACATCAACGTAGCTGTGAGCAATGCTAATACTACCTTCCAAATCATACTGTTAAGTTTGGTATTATGGTATATTTGACTTAGGATTGTTATCATCATATTTTGATTCTAATACTTTTAATTATTAATAATGATTGAAATTTTTCATTGTACGATCGATTAAGACAATCCTAGGGAGAAGATAATAGGGACCAGAAATATACGAAATTATGCTCCTTGAAACAAACTCTACAAATGCAGGTTATATTTGAAGATAAGTTTCAAATTCTTGTTTTCGTTCATGCATACTTAATGCATGTATAAATTATGTTATCTTGATCTCTAATACAGTTATCTTTAGAGGCATGCTTATCTGTGCTTCTAAATGGAGTGACACCTATGCCACCTGATAAAAACACGACTGATTCCGACGAATGATCTTCAGGAGCTAGAGCTGTCATATTCACTAGAGTTCCAAGATCTAGGTTTACCAGCTAGCGTTTACTAACTAGAAAACCTAGAAGGTCAAATGAATTACTTTTATTGTATAATGCAGCTTCATCCTCGCAAAAGATGGAAGCGTAGCGTGGGCTATGGGTATAGGTGGATAGCAGAAACAGTATTCTCTTCCATTAAAAGAGCATTCGGTGAATATGTAACTGCTAGAAAATTTCATAACATCGTAAAAGAGATCCTACTAAAGGCAGCTCTGTATAACATGTTCAATCGGATGACCTAGCTAATGGTTTGCATAAACTCAAATCCTAAATGAATCATGCAACACAGCATCTAAAGGATATAATGCAGAACTATATGCTTTGCACGTTATACGTGCTGATGTTGATTTATTCTGACCGCATGAAACATCAGAGTTCATTACAAATATGAGAAATGAATGTGAAAAATATTTGAACAAAGTTAAAATCAAAGCAAATGAAAAAAACGTTCAAATAAAAACACAAATTATTTCCTCTAAAGATATATCAGGAGTCATGCTGGATTTTGTTGAAGAAAACAACATTGACCTAGTTGTAATTGGAACAAGAGGAAGTTCAGGATTTAAGCGGTTATTACTTGGAAGCGTTACATCACATGTTGTAGCTTATGCACATTGCCCTGTATTGGTGGTAAAATAATTGTTACTAGAAGGCGGATCGTAATAAAGGACAACTCGAATGGGTTCGGCGATATCAATAACGTTGATATTATTACATAATTATCCCTACTTGATTTCGAGACAAGCTCAAACACAGAATTTGTCAGTGTGTGCGGAATCGTCAACAATACTGAGCTCATACCGACCAAATGAAGGACTTATTGCCTTAGAAGTTATGACAAAAGCCATCCATATGTCAAACGGCATTTGGTGTTGCAATTGCTGACAGGCGCTTAATGGACTGCAGTTTGATAAGGACCAATTATCATACCAGCAATTATCGTTCCAAACTTTACTTCCTAATGAGTTTCAGAAACCAAGCTTTTACTCGATGGACACCGGGGAAAGTGAATTGTCTGGCAATTACAATAGTACATTTTAACTGATCTAAAAGAGACAAGAAGTGGCTGTTATTGAAGAAGCTGAATTTCCCGATAGTAGCGCTGGTGACTACCAAATCAGGCTGGGATGTATTAACTGCAGACAAAATCAAATCAGCAGATTT
>JBAVTY010000285.1:0-2424 GCA_049696495.1 Candidatus Nitrosopolaris sp. | reverse complement strand
GTTGTTGCGTAATTAGCTTTAATCCATCGAATATGGTTTCACACTTCTCAATTTAGCTTAGAAGTCGTATACACTGCCCGCAATTGGGCGTCAAGTACAAGAACCGTTGAATTAGGCAACAACCCCCGGCTATTCCTTAATGTGCATATTCAGAATACTATGCACATTAATCTAGATATAGGTTATTTTGTATCATTATGCAAAGCATTTTGCATTTTCTCCTGTTCGAAGATCCACTGACAAGGTGTCGATCATCCCCAGAGGCTAATCTCTTTCAGAGCAACTGTACAATCTTACTTATTTTGTATAACCGATATAAGATATCTGCCTGTCGACATTACTTTCGCTGTTACAATAAGACTACAAAAATAAAAGAGCGCGCCCTTGGACGTTTATTTTATGCCAGTCTATTGCCCAAAATCCCTTGAAGTGTTTTCAAACGTTCTTGCGGTATTAGTAGCTATTCTCGAAAATTCTTTTACGTCATCTTTTTCACGCTGAACAATGACACCATTAAAAACCAGTAAATTCATTTCCATCAAGAATCACTACTCTAACCACCACTCACTACTCTAATAAACAAATGAGAGAAATATTTCAGGTACACTTGATGGTTTTGTACATTATTAGTATGTCAGTTATTTCGATACTAAATATAACTGATAAATTGCATGTTGTGAAGTATCTTATGAACTAAAGATGTCAGATATTATATCATGGGATAAAGCGATTGGTAAAAAAGTTAAATCAAGTGACAATGAGGATTTGGGCAAAATACAGAGCATAACGAAAGAATATATTCAAACAAAGGAAGGATCAATTAACAAGAATTATTATTATGTTCCAATATATTATATTAAAGGATACGATGGCGACCACCTTTGGGTTTCGCTCACAAAGGATGATGTAAAATCAAGATTTGAAAGGGAGAATGCCCCATCATCTTCAGAGTTCGAAACACCAGACTACGTAGAAAGAAGAACGTTAATAACAAAACAACATTCGGATTTTGATAGGAATATTCCATCCTATACAGCATCGGCAGTGCATCCATCACAATCTGGTTCTTCTTCTTTAGGCACTGATTCTTCCTCTCAGTCTCCTCCTCCATCACAACAAGGTTCATCCCCTTCTTCTGTACCTGTGCCTTTGGACAAAATTATTGGCGGAAAAGTTAAATCAAGTGACAACGAAGATAATGGTAAGGTAGAAAGCATATCTACTAATTATATCGAAGCAAAGGAAGGCTCTGTCCATAAAAAACACTACTATGTTCCCAAGAATTATATTCAGAGTTACGACGGCGAGCACTTGCATACGTCATTGACAAAAGAAGAGATGAAAGATAGATTTGATAGAGATAGTCCTCCTTCAGAATCGGAATTTCAAGCACAAGAATAAAAGGAACAAAGACGTAAAATTTACATAGAATTCCCTGGATGGCAAAGGAACGAGGGATGACGCCAAAGCCAACCCTCTGCGGGTGAGGAACTTAATGTACCGTGGGAAGACATAATCCATAAACGCGTTAAAACGACCGCCAATGTATTGTAGATATATGAGATATCGGTTACGGGTAGGAGCGAATTATCGTAGTTAGAGCTAGTGTAATCTCATAATCAATGAGACATAACGACGTAATCATCGGGAGTGAGAAGCACCTTCAATATTTCTTTATCAATTTCTGATAATATTCCCATCCAGATACCAACGCACAGTTATGATTCATTTACATTTTACCAATTCTATCCATTATCTCCATGAACGAAATGTTCAAAATAAGATATCTCAGTGCTCGGTTCTTTGATAGCTTCTCTTTGGATACATCGGGAGGTCTACCAATTCTAGGTTTATCTTTCAGACCTTCTAGACCCTCTTTATCAAATCTTTTGAGTCAGTTGTCCGCCCAAGCTCTCGGCCTGTGAACTTCTTCTTTAGATACTAATACAACTGAGGGCAGACAATATACTGACGTGAAGGTGGGAAGTCAACAAACAGGAATTGAATTTCGTTTCTGTGAGTTTTTCTCCTGCATGATTAACACTCGTACCTGTTAATTAGGAGCTTGATTAAAGGTAGCTAGAAATTGGAGTCTAGATTCTGAAGTATGGCTAGAAATAATATTTTCAATATTCTCTACAAATAATTTGCTTTTAGATTTATTATCTTCAGCTACATTATTAGAGGCAGACGGGGTAGAAGGAGAGTAGACTCCAGCTTTTAACATAAATAATTGGTATTCTCTTTCTAACCTTTGCGAGGCTGTGTTAAACAGGAGCAAATTTTCTTGAGTTCTTGTTAGTTGAACGAATGCGGTAGACCCAAGCATCAGAACAGCAGCAATAGACGAAGCTATCGCGGTGGCTGAAGATGAAGGTCTACCATCATAATAACCTAACACCGATACATCAAATATCACGATGA
>JBAVTY010000284.1:0-7730 GCA_049696495.1 Candidatus Nitrosopolaris sp. | reverse complement strand
GAACCAAATCATGAACTCAGGTGGTATGGCAAAGGCTTGCTACCTGGCCTGTTGAATGGTGAGCGCATATTTACAATAGAGGAGCTCGCGCAAAATCATGTACGAATGATTCACCGGGAAATCTTCACTGGTCTTGGCGCATTCCTTACGGGTGACCGTATGGACAAGGATATTCATCACAGCTTTGAAGAAATGAACAATGCATTGAAAAGAAAAATTGAACATGATTTATGCTGATTTATAGAATTTCAGGGCTCTCAGAATCGTTTTTCACAATGTGGTCAGCTAACCATAGAGAATTGGAAAAGACCTTTTACATGTCTTTCAACATAGCATATTATATGCTTCTTTAATATGCCTCTTTTCAACTTCTTTATTGGTTTGAGCTTAGCCTCATCTGCTACTGGCTCTTCGCTTATCGCCGTTCTACCACCAATCTCTATTGCTTTTCTAAATATTTGCAAAATACCATCATTCCAGAGGATATGCTGTTGAATCAGTTGTAATTGCTTTGCTTTCAGGATGCTTCCACTTGAGCAGACATAAACAAATACACATATGCAGAGGGAAAAAAGGAATTCCGATCAGGAATTTATTTTATTCTTGGGATCTATGCAGATATTTATGCGCTAGCGTCGCCACCATTGGCGTTACCGCCGTGACCGCCATTGGCATCGCCACCGTTAGCTGTCTAATTGCTACTGCTAGTGCTCTTGCTAGGACTGCTGCCGATGACACGGGAAGTATCTTGATAGCTACCTTTCATACTGGTACTATTGACTGTGTTGGATCCTCCATGTACACCTTCCCCGCCAGCTCAGCCAGCTCCGCCTGAGCCTCCGTTTCCGCGTATCGCAGTACTTGCTTTTAAGTTTAACTTACTTTTTAGTTTAATAGTGAGTAAACCAATAACTATTTGTTTTAAGACGTAAGATTATGTACTATTACCGATATACGGTAACACTCTTCAACACACTGATACATAACTATCTATTAAAACTGTATTAATGACCGAATGTATATATGATTATGATACAAACATTCGGAAAAGCGAAAGCGAGTTGCTGCCATATCATGACCAACAGCAGCGTTAAGACTGAAGAAAGGAACGAGATGAAATTGACTTTCAAACAACCGTATTTCTTATTATGCAGTTCATGTTTTTGGTGTGCATCATACCTAGAGTGGGGTGGCACGGTTGAGATATGTCCTTCATGTATAAACGGTAAAGTGGAATCGATGCCAATATCTGATACAGAAATATACACCTTTTGTTATGATGCAATCCGTGGAGTTACCCTAGAGTTCAGGACAAAACTAAACCAACGCGTACAGAATGGCAATTGAATAATAATCATGGAAGTTTGACATTAAACAATTTCGTCAAAGCTACAATATTTGGGGATATAATAGATTGTATTAACTCCAATGCCTTGAAGATCCCAAGATTATAATTATTCAAACAAAGGATGCCCGGCCGGTTCTCTTTGCCTTTTTTGCTTTGATTCTAAGAAAGGGAGTAGTTCCCTATCAATATTCAGACTTTTGACGAGTAGGGTTTACGTGGCACATCATCTGCTATCCTAATTGACAAGAATGGTGTGTATTGCGAGAGTTTTTTTGGTTCAAATGACCCTCTTGAAGGTGCAGTTAAGCAATTGTTAAGCGAGTACGAATAGGAACATAAATGACTTTGCGATATCCTATAATATTATTATTAATATTGCTAAGGCAAAGGTAGCTTAAACCCACATTTCAAAGTCTGCTTCTTATTGTAGCTACGTGTAGCCGACATACTTAAGTATCATAAAAAGGCATGAGACTACACTGCAAAGTGGTAAACCTATTATCGATAGATGTCAGAGGATACAGAATGTCTTTTTGGATAGCTTCAATACTAATTTCTGCTTTTATTCTGTTCGTGCTTCGAGCATCCGTAGCTATAGCTGCGACTTTTGATAACGAGATCTCATATTTTAATGGATCCAAACAAGTGACGAGTATTCGTGTATTATATACCTACCCTGACACGGCGATAATCGACAAACCAATGAATGTGAGCGTTATTCTTCGATACATGAATGATACCTATGCTATTCCGAAATGGATCAATATTCAGGATGTTTCGGTTGACCTTAGGAAATCAGTTAAGGGCCCTAACAATTTTAACAGTACTGTTGATGCTTCCAATGTTACGCTTGCGCCTGGTGGCAAAACATACTCACGCGTATTTTATATCACTCCAACGATTCCAGGCAAGTACTTTGTGCTCCTGAACTATAATGCTTCTTTTGGCCCGCCTTTTAAGGGCGTGTCTTATCGTTATGACGAAAGAACAGAGTATTATCCTTCCCAAGTTTCACCAATTAATATAGTGAAAAAATAAGGATTTATTTTTGACATGTCTAAGCACAAGAATGTGAATCTCTTATGTACAAGAAAAAAAGGAGTAGAGTCTTTGTACCAAATACAAGTTTCTTCTCTCATCTTCTAAGCCAAAATGTCGTCAGGTCAATTTTGTGTCCCGTTTTTCGTAATCTGAAATCTTTTTATTCAGCAGATTATAATGTGTCTCTGTTATCCTCCCTTTCGCATATACTTCTGTTATCTCATTTTTGATATCGTCTAACATTTTTTCATTATCTAAATCAACGATTCCCTTTTTCAAAGAATCAATTTTATGTCCAAGTATTTCTTCATAAACTATCGAAGTCTCATCTTTTAAATCTTCATATTGCTGATTACTTATCTTTCCTTTGATATGTGAATATTTTATTTTAGTGCTTAGATCGTCAAGTTCTTTAATAATATTTTTGTCTAATTTGCTATCATCATATAATGAATCAATTTCGTTCTGATATCGTCCCAGACTTCGTGCCTGTTTTTTTGATCTTATTGCTCCAATAATAGTTGGTATGGACCATCCAACTATTGAACTAACAATAACACCATATAATGGAATCCAATACGTTGGCGGAATTGGGAGAGGAAGGGCTTTGAAATGAGCCGTAAAAATCCCAAATTGAGTAACATACAGCATTGCTGCTGGATCATTTGGTTTAAGGGGGTCCAGAAGTCCTAAAATATCTAAAAATGAATTTAAAGGAGAATCCGAAACTGTAGAAACATTTATCATTTTTGTTGAATTATGCCCTGAATTTTCGACCCAATTAGCAAACTCAAAACCCTTATTCGGTAAGGCTGTGCATTGTGTTTCAAGCCCAACATACAAAAACTGGTTGGTTGGAGCTTCTATATTTTTATTACATATTATCTGACCTGAATCAGTTGGATTAATATTGAACCTAACTCCAGCAGACATTTTATTAGTATGGCCATCAATTACAGTCACACTTCCACCTAGCCCGGAGTTGGCGAGATAAATTGTATTCTCATTAGGGTTAACTGCTATGGCTTCAGGAGTTTTTCCTACATGGATTTCTGTTTCTTCCTTATTTGTATTACCATCAATTACAGAGACGGTATCTGAGTTTGAGTTTACAACATAAATTTTATTTGTAATAGGATTAACGCCTATAGAGGTAGGATGACCTCCTACAGAAATATCCGAGATATCCCCAAATTCATCAATTTCAGTCACATTATTCAATCCCTTTTCTGCAACATAAATCTTATTTGTAATAGGATTCACTGCTATAGCGAAAGGAATTTTTCCTGCACCTACATGATATGTTTCATTCTTATTAGTAACAGCATCGATTACAGTGAGCTCATCATTATAATTGTGTGTCACATCTATCGTATTTGTAATGGGATTAACTGCTATAGAAGAAGGAGATTTACCTACACGGATGTCGGTCATATTTCCGGAATCACCATCAATTACAATGACATTATCCGAGCCAGAGTTGGCAACATATACCTTGTTTGTGTCATTATTAATGGCTAATCCATCTTTGAATCCTTTTCCTCCTTGTAACAGACTTAATCTATAGTAGGGAGTTCCAACCGCATTTCCTTGATTTCCTATGGATTCTAATGTCATTGCACATACGTCGCAGGGTAAGACGATGATTATTGTTATCATTACCATTATATCTACTAATCCCACAGAAATGAGATGATGCTTTTTTTTGAATTTAGTAAATAAAATGGCCACCACTGCTTATACTTTTAGGCTTCTTTCGAGGATAAAATCATATCGTTGGGTCAAATATCTGAGTGCAAATTTATCAACCCAACCGGTCCAGCTCCGAAGACCGCAATAGTCTCTCTTGGTTTGAAACCTGAGAGTGAAACACCACCCCATCCCGTTGGGAATATATCAGTAAGCAAAACAAAATCTTTCTCATGCGAGTCGCCATCAGGCAGGTACGTAGTGCCTTCGAAAAAAAGCAGGAATTGGTGGAGTTTTCCATGACTTCCAGGTAGATCAGATGTCCGAGTGAATATGCCAACACCAAACGTTCCTTTTCCTCCTTTTTAGTTATACATGGATAATTAGGTACACCTAATATTTATACCAACTTGAGATTCTCCCGTCTGAAAATGAGAACCTAGGGATGAGTAAGAATGTCTTTATTTACCGAAAAAAAACCTATCTGGATTTCAGCAGGTTTGATATAACAAGTGTCACATGAAGAAATTTTATCTCTATCAAATTATTAATAATGCAATCGTTAGCTAAAATCACGATATTAGATGTCAGTTACGGGATGATAAAGCTTGAATATGATTACATTCGGATAATAAGTCAAGTATCTGATTTTTTTATCAACATAGAATTATCTGAATGTTATTGATTTTAGACGAGAACAGCTTTAGCTTAGTAATTTACCATTCTATATGTGAAGGCTGAACATCTGGAGTTATCCTATGTCAAAAAGGCAGAGCTGCTTGATTTCATTAGGAAAACTAGGAATAAAGAAGAAAACAGAGGGATATCTGCAATAAAACAAAAGATGGACGGTTTACCATACAGAAGGGATGCGTGACCTTGTGATCCAACTCGTAGACGAATTGCTCGATGCGCAGAGAAATCGCAGTCAGCTCGACATCATTGATGACTTTGCCCACCCTCTACCAGTCAGGGTGATTTCCAAAATGCTCGGTGTACCCATCCAAGACAAAGCCCGCTTCGAAGTTTGGGTCTCTGCGCTGGTCATAACGGTAGCAACCCAAGTTTCAGGTTTATTCATACTATATCAATATTTGCGGAGTTGTGAAGTAAAATGAGTTACGAACTCAATAAACTATTGCAAAAATCAAGGAATAGCAATGACTGAATCGTTATGTGAGGACAATGAGTACCATGATTACATTTGCCATATAATCTTGTTTTATTTGTATTTCAGCAAGCATACGAAAGATGCCAAGTTAAGAGAGCTTAGAAATATAGTTGGCGATGCATACATATAGTGTAACCGGACTGGTACGACGCTAAAGATGATTATACTAATGTATAATGAAAACATGGCAGAATAAAGCCGGTCCTAACTAATAACAGAACTAGAACTTTAATTTTAGCTGAATCTTATAATCTGATATTTCTTACAGCTGGGGTGATTTCATTAATATCAATAGGTTTAGCTTTATTTTTAAAGAAATGCCGTAATAACAGAAACCTAGTGTAGAATAGTTGATATAGTCTAGAATATGTTTCATAAAATAAACTTTATTTACAAACTTTGTCAATTGGCTTTTTCTATATTGACAACGATAACTGATTACGTTTTTCATACTTATAAGGTAAAGTCTGCTTCCAGATGAGCAACAAAAGATAGGTAGTAGAAAGAAATTCTCAGTACATATCCATGGTATGACCGGATGAGAAATTAATGACGCATGGGTCGCAGTAGAACCTATCAAATGTTCTCCATGAGATTTTAACAAATTGTCCGTTGATTACACTAGAAATCTGCAAAAACTGTTTATCAGTATTGAAGTTAGCGTTTCGATAAACTATGTCACCCTGATGCTCGTACTCGGATATACGATGACAGTGTTCTAATTAACCATCAACTACTAACGAGTGAATTGACCTCGAATGTTCGGTATCAATGTCAAACAAGTCATGCTCAGACTACGTGAAAGGATATAACGATGGCTACTCCTGCACATGCGGAAACTCCACTTGCGAAAACAATATTACAGAAACAAGAGGACTTGAGTTAAGTTCTTGATAGAAGATTTCGTGATATCGTGTAACACCCGTCTCACCAGAGAAGCAACAAGTAAATGTACAAACTATATAATGTCCAGATATGCTTCCTTCATCCGCCAGAGTATGTTGTCGCCGTAAGAAATGTCTCGCGCGTAGAAACAGCAACAAACCACAACCTTTCACTACATATATGTTAGATGGGGAACTGGGTCTCATCATAATGCTCTATACGAAGCAACTCAAGTAAGCAATTCTGTCATGCAGGAAGAAAAAGATACTGAATAATTTATGTCAGACCCTAACGCGTATTCCTAGGCAGCCGGACTATTCCATATTTTATTGATAACGGTTTAATGTAGAACTAACAAAGTAGTAATTTCATGCTAGTAAATCGTCACGTAATTCTCACCCTCATTTTGATTTCTGCATTAGGAGTAATCGAAATTCCTTTTGGAAGCCCCAAATTTATTGGTGAAGCTATTGCTATTGAATTATAGTACATTACGTTATCCATACTAATCTGGAGGGGTTACATTAAAGCCCTTTACGCTTGTATTGCACTGGGAGTAATAGTTGTTATAGGTAATACCACTTCTCCAGCCCATTTGATGATAACTTTTTCGAAGCCAGGTCGCAGAATTACTGCTGTGTGTTAATAATTTCGGGATAGGAGAAGCGCTACAAACTTGTGTATATGCTAAATACTACCCAATAACTAGTGTTATTTTATTTGTTGCATCAGTGAAGAATAGCAAATGTTTTTTACTCAGGAAATAATACTGGAACGTCAAATGACGCTAGCAAAGATTCATTATCTTTTGTATTTATTTTCACGATAATCTGATGTGTGCCTTCCGCCATGAACTGATACTTTAGAAAGAAAATGCCATGGACGGAACTTAAATTGTCAAATGTGACAAAATCATTATTGTTATTGATTGTTTTGCTGTTATTAAAACTGGCAGTCACATTTGTTATTAATACCATACGTATATGCGATATTTGCAATGGCTTGTTAGTGTTTGAATTTGTTGCCAGGAAACTTAGTTGGCTGACATTTCCGACAAATGGATATGGTGGTGAATAACTAAACTGGATTTTGATATTGTTTAACCTATCTACCCATGTTTGAACATTATTAGAATATGAATTAATTATAATGCATTTCTTGGTTTCACCAGCGTTTATGATACCCGAACAATTAGGTGATAGGACTTGTCCATAAAATCCAGACGCTCTTGTTGCAACAACCTTATAATTACCTGGCCCCAATGCCACTGTCGTACCAGCAGCTGAACCCTTTACGATTATGGGCTTTGCATTGTTGTCTATAACGGTAACCGTGGAATTAGATGTTGACATACAATCAGTGGAGCATCCTGTGCTATTCACTTCGTTTACTATTGTCAAGTGTGCAATCGCACCCGAACACGTCCTTCCAATGATAGGAACGCCACTATACTGAGCAACAGTAGTAGCTTTGCAGGATTGCGCGTAAAGTAGTGCTGGCGCGGGGCTAACGGCTATTATTTCGAGGATTAACCAAGAGGGCAAGAGTGCTAACGGAAGTATTGACGACATTATCATACACAGGCTTACAGGTGAA
>JBAVTY010000283.1:0-4463 GCA_049696495.1 Candidatus Nitrosopolaris sp. | reverse complement strand
TTTTTAAAAATACAATTGATTTTCACAGTGAGTTGTTACATGCTATGAACCTTGATAACAGCTTACGACCAATGTGTTCAACTGTTCTTAACTGCGAGGTAAATAAGTCGTTATTATTATTTACCTTAAAATTTTTCATTGATTTTAATCTCCAGTCTGTTTATGCGTCTACTAATGGTACTATAATGTGGTGTGTTTGGTACTTTATTTGCATGAGCTATGACTACACTCTGTGTTCGTCTATATGGTAAATGGAAATATGCTCCCATGTAACCTAGAAGCTCAATAAATGAATCTGGGTAGCAGTAAGGTTCGCCAACCTTACCAAGGTTCATTTTAGATAATTCATGATCCCATCCATCAAGTACATCAAAATCCAAGAGTACTTGACCACGTCTGACTAGAGATTCATTATACGACGGCCACTCAACCATACCCGAATAATTATTACTAGCAAGCTAAACGCCGAGTGGTCAAATTAATACCACGTATAACATAATTAATCATACAACAAAGCAGACTGACATTAAAAATATCGAATCAAAGATAATCTGTGAATCCGTTAGAATACTAATGAGCTTAACAGGAATAGCCTACTTTTACGCAATGATGCATCAGAAATTGGAGAGATAAACGCGTTTCAGTACACTAGAAAAACCAGTATTAGGAATATTGCGTCCATCAATATACCATTCAGGAAATCCTTTTTACAGAATGATAATTGAACTAAGGTAAGATGGAAAACTATATTGCTGCTACTAATGATACCTTTGACATCGAATACACAATTTAAGAAATATAAAAGGCAGTACATAATTTCTATCTATTTTTATCGTCTTGAAATTTTTGCTTCTGCTAATGAATCAATATATCTTACCAATGTAAAAGTTGTGTTTGTAGCTAAGGATCGCTGTTTCTTGTACTTTAACGTTATTTCATATATGTTCCGCTCTGCAAATCCTGCACCAGTTGTTTACTGTCCTTGCGACATTCTGAGACGGTCTATTTATACATCATAATCAAAGTGTTACCTAGAATCAACTTATGCTTGTCACAAGTTTAAACAGCAATATTAACAACATCATATATAAGATAATAGTTCAGACGATGGAGAAAATGATTAATTAGGCTGCTTATGACAAAATGTCCGAGTTATGGCGATGTGTTCACGCGAAGTATGCCATCCTGATGGAAGCAGCAGTGAATTGAAAACCTCTGTTATAGATGTTAATACATCGCATATATGCTCAAGACGAATCAAGAATGAATATGTCATGGAAGCTGGTCTTGATATTTGAACGAGTCAATCAAGGTAGTACTGGCAACATACTCTGATAGCTTCAGATTAAATGAAGGCAAGAGTCTAGTGGAGTCATCAGGAACAACAATAATACACTACTCCCGAATCGTAAAGATCTTTACTCAAAAGTGTCTGAAGCACTCAACATATGGATAAGAAGAAGGTTGTTGCCTTGCCAATCCTTTATCCTAACCATAATGGATTAATATCGATACAATAAGCATCTAAGGATCCTATTACTCCTTTGTCTCCCAATACTTTTAACCAACTATTCACTGGCAAAGTTATAAGCTCCAATCAATTACTTCAAAGCGTTAACTACACCAATAACAATAGAACAACACAACAACTGCAAGGACCGGCCTATTGTGTATTCCGTGGCTTAGTAGAAAAAATCTTATAACCGCAATTAAACCATCTATGATGGACATAATCATAAATGAGCATCACACAGACAACAATGATATCTGCTTGCTTGGCCATACTTGTTTTCATTGCTGTAATTGTCACAGCGAACGCCCTGAACCTGGGATCTATAGCCGGATCGTCTCCTCTAGCCGAGCAGCAAAAGACTGATTCTGCATTGCGTAATGTAATAGCTTCTAGTCTTAACTATGTTCACACAGCTGATGAGAGTAGAGCATCATTAACAGTCCCGCTACACGGTGTACAGCTCGGCACAAATCAATTCATTTTACTTTATGATTCAACGCCCTATGCGGTCAAGGGTCATATAGCATTAAGTATGCCATGCGACGCTAGGAATCCTCAAGCGCCTTTCTTTCATATCTTAGTCGGCAGAGCCCCAGATCTGGCTCCAGCTGCAGTAGGTTATCTCTCTCAAATATCTAACCCACCAGACACGTGTGTGTATCATTCACAATTCGGATTTGGCGATCCTGTGACAGACATAGTTCTAAAGAATGTATCAAACAGAACTCTTAGTCTTGGCGGACCTCATTCCGTTACAATAACCACTCATGAAGCATATATACCCGCAGCACCCTCATTAGAGGAAATGCAGATGTTAAAAATGTCACAAGGAAATGCTACAAAATGAGCGAGTTGTACCATAAAGACATACAAGAATAGTTCTCACAGCTGCTAGTGGCTACTAGTGGTAGTGGTTGGAAAGTGGCTACTAGTGCGAGTGATTTCTTTAAATTTTTGAAAAATATTCGAAAACTTCGGCATATTCCCTTATTCTATTAAATGTCAGTAAGATCGTTGATTTAGAAGAGCCAATGCCTTTATTACCTCTTCTAAAAATGGTACGTTATGTACCATTTTGTACTGTTATCCTTGAAAAATGAGTTTACCGTTACTTTATTATCTGATGGATGCAGTCAAACAAGCAGGAAATAGTCTAGGCGAGCTGTAATAGAAAATCATTATTCTGCTTGAGATATGTTGTGAATATTAAATTGTGTTCATCACAGTAGGTTAGTATCACGATTTCACATCACGTATCCAGAAAAATAATCGGTTTAAAATATTTGGATCTAATATGTTATAGTTGTGGTTTGTCAGTGCGTAGGAGCGAAATTTATTTTAAATATAAACACCGTCTTAGAATTAGTCGACCTAGAGAATTATTATCGGAGAATGGACGGAAAGGTTGGCTACTTTTATAAGTGTACGCATATAATTTGTCTGTCCATTTATGATAGTTGTGCGATCTATTGAATTAGTGAGCGGATTTTTCCTAACGATGTTGCCTTTGATTACAATGTTGGCTTCCTCTTTTCTGGATATTGCCTATGGTCAAGATGACACAAATAGTACCGAAACTTGGTTAGATAGGGAAAACAATATAAAAATTCTATTTAGCACGACACCAGCGCCGCCCACTAAAGCTACACCATCTGTGCTGAAATTTACTGTCCAAAATTTGGAGACAGGTAATCCTGTAACGAACCTATTGGCAAGAGTCGCAATATTTGGAGGGCCTAGTAATCAGGAAACGACATTTCTATTGACAAATATATCGGCCCCTGATGGTCATTTCTCTATCAATGTCATCTTTCCTAATATAGGATCATATCAAATCATTACAAGAATGACATCACAATCTCACGATGTTTCTTCATTAGCATCGTTTACAGTTATCGTGCCGGCCATGCAATCTTCGAATTTTTTTGGTGGAAATTACATCATTTGGATTAGCCTGCTAATCGCTATAGCAGTTGGGGTTGCTTCCTTGTTGATCCTAAAGAATACTATAAGTACTAACAATAAGAGTCAGCGGACGTAAGCCACAATCTATTTAACTCAACACACCAAGAGCATAAAATTATGATAACGCAAATGATTAATTTAGTAGCGGAACTAATGCGTTCATAATTCTACAAAATTGCAATCACTGATAATCGGATGTTTGTATGAAGAACTAAGAAACTCCTTACTCATTTTCTATCTAGTAGGAATATTAATCATACGGAGCTGAGCCTACTTTTCGTCGAGAAACATGTTGTCGCCATTAAATGAAGAATAAACAGCTCATTTTATAATTTCGTCAGGATTCGCATGGTAGAGAGTTTCATTATATCATTACAAGTTGTGAATACGGAGCAGGTGAAATCAATTCGGTGTGCTATTTCTTTCTACTTTCCACTCCTCGTATGAGAAAAGAACCGGACAGTCAAAGAGCATTAGTGTTAGAAGGTGGTGGCTCGCTGCATATGAAGCTGGAGCCTAATGCATGCGGCTTTTTTGGGTAGTATGAGTTCAAAATCGAACGGTGAGGCCTAAATAGAAATGGTATATATCGTGTTAGTACCCTTGCAGAAAATCAATTTTCTAAAATTAGTAGGATGATCTTAAATCGAGTCATCTTATATAAGATGGAGCGAACCAAAGGTATAAAGCAAACCATCCCGAGATCCGATAAGCATCATATTACTTGCGATGGCTGCTGAAGAGTCCACCATATTCATCATCGGAAATTTCCAGATTTGTCTGCCTGTATTGATATCTACACCATAGATATGTCCAGCTAGTGCTTGCATGCTTTCTACTAATGGACCTGACGAAAACAGTGCTATTACTGCTGCAATAGCCACGATGCTGAAAGCAAATCCCTTTTTTGAATTCATTAAGATACACTATTGAGGATTAGATAATAAAGATGACGAATGCCACTTCTGAATATCATTCGTGGTAT